>NZ_BJXB01000057.1 GCF_007990775.1 Deinococcus cellulosilyticus NBRC 106333 = KACC 11606
GAGTCTCCAGACATCCAAGGTCCCGCTGGATCATTGTCAGGATTCTGATATAGCTTATTTTGATCGTCAGTCCTTGCCAACTTTTGAGGTCGCCAGGCATTTATGTCCTTGGCAAAAACCTGAATAAAATCATGATCATCACTAAAAAATCTTGCGTCATTGGCAGGAGAATACTTTTTCTGCCAGATGATGTTGGCCACCAAATTTTCATCGCCAAAATCTTCCCTTAGAACTTCAGTCAGCCTGGATTGCTCGTCGTCATCAATGCTGGCAAAGAGAACACCATCCATCGAAAGAAAATTTTTACTGATGCTGACCCTTTCATGGATCATGCTCAGCCAGGTGCTGTGTTTGCTGTATTCATCTTTGTACAGAAACCCATCGCCGCCCGTGTTGTACGGTGGGTCAATGTAAATCAATTTGACCCTTTCCCTGTATGTGGGTTCCAGGGATCGCAAAGCCCCATAGTTCTCCCCATGCACCAGTACACCATCCAGATTGGCCTCAATGTTGTCAAAAGAGGCAAGCAACTGGTGTTTGATCTGGGGGGCATGGTGTCTTGTGTCCACCACCAGGGTGGGGTGTTCCTTCAAAGCCTGGGTTCTGTCTTCTGGGGACTTTGCTGTGAGATCCAGGTGGAACAGGTCACGCCAGGCTTCAAGCTGGGGGTGGCTTGAGAGCAGGTCAGGCCAGAGGTGCTCGGGGACCAGACGGACAGGCATCAGGTAGTCGGCAGCGTAAACAAATTTGCGTTTCTCAAAAAGCTGGGCCTGGAAGTCTTCCAGCTGGTGCAAGAAGTCGATCAGGCCTTCTGCGGCTTCTTTGAGGGCACGGTATTTGACAAAGCGGTCCTGCAGGGTTTCGGGGCTTTGCAGGCTTTCTGGACGCAGGTATTCACGCAGCAGGTACTGGTCCAGCTCTGCTTTCAGAAAGGGTCCCAGATTGGGGTGAACAAAGTAGTCACTGGTGTTTTTGCGGGCGTACCTTCTGGCTTGCCTGTACAGTTCTTCTGCGTCCACTTTGCTTGCTGCTTCAGGGAGGGCTTTGGATTTCAGGTGTTCCTGAAGCAGCTGGTCCTGAATGCTGCCACTGTTTTCTTCTGTGTCGTCTTCATCTTCGTTTTTCTTGCTTCTGGTTTTGTAGTTGGCCTCTTCTTCAGCGGTGAAGGGCCGGAAGCTGAAAGGCAGGGTCAGAACGTCGCCTTGAAGACTGATCTGTTGTGGGTGGGGGAAAAAGTAACGCCTTGATCCTTTGACGTTGTTTTGTTCGGTGTCTGCTTCAATCAATTCAAAGCGGATGGTCCTGGGACCTCCGGGTGGTGGGTTTTGTGGGGTGTATGCGTAAGTGCGCAATTCGGTACTGGTCTTGACGTAATGGCTGCCACGCGAACGCCAGTGGAAGAGGGTATCCTGTCCTCCGTATGGGGCAAAAAAGCGGGATCGGCCCCGTCTGGGGACGGTCAGGAAATCTCCACCCTGGTAGTAACGGCCAAAAAAAGTCAGCAGGTGCAGGTAGAGCTGGTCCATTTCGGTGCCAGAGAGGGCCTGTTGTGCTTTGAGCATGTCCAGCTGTGCACTCAACTGCTGGTATTTTTGTGCATTGGGAACGGTTTCCAGTGCAGGAAGGACTTTTCCTTCCACAAAAGCACCCTCGTCATATCCCATGCCTGCAGCGGCAGCATTGAGTTTTTGCTGCAAGTCTGTAAGTTGGGTTTCCAGTTCACGGATTTGTTTCTCTGCTGCTCCTCCAACTGATTTTTGCAGGATGGCAGGCAGTCTTTTCTTCAGGTAGTCGGTGATGTCTGTCCGTCTTCGGTTCAGGATGCGGTAAAGGCCAAAATCCAGCTCTGCTTGATCGAGTTTCAGAATCTGGTCGTGCAGGAGACTGACAAATTTGGTCTCATTGGTGGATTTTTGTGGACCCGCCTCAGGTGTGTGGGCGGTAAGGAGCGGTTCAGTCATCGTGGGTTCATCTTATCGGATTCTCATGTGAATACAAACAGTGGATTCCTGGGCTTTTGCCCTGGCCATTCCCTGCAGATCCAGCAGGAGCATTCCTGTCATGTGAACCCCTGACAAGGCTTTTTTTCGGAAAGAAGAGGCTTTCATGCTGTGCTTCTGGTGTTGGTTGCAGGTTGCTACCTGCCCGTTCCTGGATCTGAGGCTTTGTTCTGCAACACCTGCAAAATCTGGGCAGAGACCCCCAGTGCAATCACTTCCGGGTCCTTGGAAGGGATGCCTGGAAGGCCCACCGGAGAGGTGATGCGTTCCAGATCTGCAGCTTCAAACCCCTCTCTCAGCAAGTGTTGCCTGAAATTCTGGCGTTTGACTTTCGAGCCAATCACCCCGATGAATGCAAAATCCTTCCTGCGCAGGGCCATTTCCAGAACAGCAAGGTCCGTGGCGTGGTCATGGGTCATGATCAGGAGCAGGGCACCCACTGGCAGGTCTGAAGCCGTGGCTTCTGGAATTGGAGCGTGATGCACCTGAACCCTGGCTCTTGTATGGCTCAACGCTGGCAGGTGGTTTTCCCTGCTGTCAAACAGGTGAAGTTCGATGGGAAGCCTCCCCAGGTGAAAAGCCACCGCCTGTCCGATGTGCCCCAGACCATAAATGGCCACCGTCTGTCTGTGAAAACGGATCACCTCGTAAAGCAGGGTCACTTCCCCTCCGCAGCACTGGACCGTGTGGGCAGGGGTTTCTTTCTGGGTGAGCCTGAGCATTTCCGAGACAGGCTCATCGGTGTTGCCCTGCAAAAGCATCCTGGCTTTCTCGGTGGCATGGTGTTCCATGAAGCCACCCCCCAGCGTGTGAAAGGTCTGGTCTTTTGTCACCAGCATTTTCACGCCTGCTTTCTGGGGGGCATGGCCCCTGACGTGCATCAGGGTCACCATGACCGCATCTTCTCCAGCTTCGGAAAGCCTGTGCAGGGTTTCGGTCCACTCAGCCCAGAACATGTGCCTTTTTGATCTTTGCAGCAAAGAAACTGACTTCCGGGGTGATCGGAGAGGGTACATCCGCAAAATGCCCGGTGAGGGTGTGCAGGGCGTCCTTGATGGCCTCACGCACGGCAATGGCCAGCATCAGGGGGGGTTCACCCACAGCCTTGGAACCAAACACCACCCCTTCCTGGGGGGTGTTTTCCAGCAGATGCACGTTGAACACCTCTGGAGCGTCCATCAGGGTGGGGAGTTTGTAAGTCGAGGCGTTGCGGGTCGCCAGAAGCCCGGCATCGTTCCAGCGCAGGTCTTCCAGGGTGAGCCAGCCCATGCCCTGAATGAAGCCCCCTTCCACCTGTCCTCTGTCAATGGCAGGGGTCAGGCTTTCCCCCACATCATGAACGATGTCCACCTGCCTGACCTGATGCATTCCGGTCACGGTGTCCAGTTCAATTTCTGCCACGCAGGCACCATAAGAGAAATAGGCAAAAGGCCGCCCGGTGGCTTTCTCCCTGTCCCAGTGGATGTGTGGTGTGGCATAAAATCCATCGGAGAACAGCTGAATGCGCTGGTAATAGGCTGCTTTAACTGCCTCTTCAAATGTCCAGATCTTTTCACCCTGGTGCCAGAAGAAACCTTCTTTCAGGTCCAGGTGTTCTTTTTCCAGCTGGTGGTGTTTTGCAGCAACCTCCAGCAGGCGGCTTTTCAGCCTCTCACAGGCATTGCGCACAGCACCCCCGTTCAGGTCGGAACCTGTGGATGCTGCAGTGGCCGAGGTGTTGGGCACCTTGTCCGTGCGGGTGGGCATCACCTTGATCTTCTCTGGAGCAATGCCAAGTGTTCTGGAGGCAATGGCCTGGATTTTGGTGTGCAGGCCCTGTCCCATCTCGGTGCCCCCGTGGTTCACCTGTACACTGCCATCCTGGTAGATCAGGACCAGGGCTCCGGCCTGATTGTAGGCCGTCATGGTGAAAGAGATCCCGAATTTGACGGGGGTGATGGCCAGCCCTCTGACCTTCGTGCGGTTTACCGCATTGAAACTGCGAATTTCCTCGGTGCGCTTCAGGTAGTGGCTGCGAAGCAAGGCCTCTTCCCAGACCCGGTTCATCTTCCAGGCGTCGGTGACCTGCTGCCCATAATGGGTGAATTCTTCAGGCGAGTAGAAATTCTTCTGCCGGACCTCATGGGGAGGGAGATTCAAGGTGCGGGCCACCAGATCGACGATGTGCTCAATCACCACCATGCCCTGTGGACCACCAAAACCCCTGAACGCTGTCTGGGAGGTCTTGTGCGTTTTGCAGACCCGCCCGGTCACCTGCATGTGGGGAATGAAGTACGCATTGTCAGAGTGGAAAAGGGCTCTGGACACGATGGGTTCCGAGAGGTCCAGACTGAACCCCCCATCTGCGTACAGGTCGAGTTTTAAGGCCTGCAGCATTCCCTCAGAAGTGAAGCCCACCTGATACCGGGCGTAAAAAGGGTGACGCTTGCCACTCAGTGTGGTGTCCTGGGCACGGCTCAGACGCACCAGCACCGGTTTCCCGGTCAGTTTTGCCCCCAGGGCTGCAACAGAGGCATACGGATTGGCCTGGGATTCCTTGCCTCCGAAGCCCCCACCCATGCGGGTGCACTGCACGATGACCTCGCTGCGGGGCACGCCCAGAACCCGGGCCACAATGTCCTGCGTTTCACTGGGGTGCTGGGTGCTGGAGTGCACAAACAGGGTGCCACTCTCATCCAGTTTTGCCAGGGTGGCCTGGGTTTCCAGATAGAAGTGCTCCTGCCCCCCAATTTGCAGTTCCCCTTCTTTCAGGTGTTCGGCGTTTTCCAGTGCCTGCTCTGTCTGCCCTCTGGACATGCGGATGGGGGCACTGTGGAAAGATCCCTGTTCGATGGCCTCTTTCAGGCCCAGAATGGGCTTCAGGGGTTCGTATTCCACCTTGACCTGCTGGGCACCGATCCTGGCCTGCTCGCGGGTCTTTGCCAGCACCCACACCACGGCCTGACCTGCATGTTCCACAAGTTCAGGAAAGAGGGGCTCATCCCGTCTGGAGATGCCCGTGTCATTGACGCCAGGCACGTCTTTTGCGGTCAGGACCCGCACCACACCCTCGGACACTTCAGCCAGTGCGGTGTCGATGCCCAGCACCCTGGCGTGTGCATGGGGAGACTGCACCGGGTAGGCGTGCAGGGCGTGCGGGTGGTCCCGCAGGAGGTCTTCGGTGAAACGGGCGCGCCCATCCACGTGCAGCCATGCGCTTTCGTGCTTGCTCATGCCATCACCCCCAGGTGTTCTTCAAAATAGTGCCCGATGATCTTCAGGGTGACCTGCTTGCGGTACTCGCTGCTGGCCCGGTGATCGCTGATCGGGTGCAAGGTGGCTTCCAGAATGTCCAGGGCATCTTTCAGGGCGTCCAGAGGCTTTTTGCCCACCATGCGCTCTTCGGCCTCTCTGGCCCGGATGGGGGTTGCAGCCACACCCCCCAGTCCGATTCGAGCAGAGGAGATCACCCCCTGGTTTTGCTGGATGTCGAGGGCAATGGCCACAGAACTGATGTCATCGTGGTGCCGTTTGGTCACTTTGAAGAAGTGCAATGTCTGGGGGAAATCTGCGAACTCAATGGCCTGCAGCAGTTCTCCAGGTTTGAGCAGGGTGGCGCGGTAACCCGTGAAGAATTCAGAGAGGGACACCTTCTTCTCGCCATCCAGCGTGGCAATGGCCACACTGGCATCCAGGGCCAGCAGCAAAGGGGCCGCGTCCCCGATGGGAGAAGCGGTCACCAGGGAGCCCCCAAGGGTCGCCCGATTTCGGATCAGTCTGGAGGCATACCGGTCCAGCCAGTCTTTTTTCAGCTGCTCTGGCACGATGCTTTCCAGTTCACTGAGGGTCACTGCTGCTCCCACCCTGTGCCCTGTTTCTGTTCTGAGCAGTGCATTCAGTTCCGGGATCAGGTTCACATCCAGGTAGCGCTCAGGCCGCACATCCCTCTGGTTGTATTCCACAATGGCGTCCGTGCCCCCGGCAAGCACCCTGGCGTCCGGGTTCTGGTTCAGCCACAGAAGCGCATCTCTCAGGCTGGTTGGACGGTAGAAACGGTCTGCTGCGAGGGTTTGCACTTCCGGGACAGCAAGCTGCGAGAAGGCATCCTGTTCGGGAGCTGGAAGGCTCAGGGCTGCATCCCGAATGGCCCGGTATCCCGTGCAGCGGCACAGATTGCCCGAGATGGCCTCCAGATCGAAGGGCCTTTCTCTGTAATACTCGGAGAACATGCTCATCACAAATCCAGGGGTGCAGTAACCGCACTGGGAGCCATTGAAGTTCACCATGGCGCTCTGGACCGGGTGCTGATGCAAACCTTCTGCGGTCAGCACGTCATAATCCACCACGCTTCCGGTCAGGGTCAGGCAGGCATTCAGAGGGGTGTAAGGACTGCCCTGTGCGCTTGCGGAACGGAGGACCACAGCGCAGGCCCCGCATTCGCCTTCTCCACAGCCTTCTTTGCAACTCGTAAACCCAAGGCCGCGCAGGGTGTGCAAGAGGGGCAGGGTGAGGTGTTCTGGGTTCAGCACATGCTCAGAGCCGTTGACCCTGAGGGTGACGCTGGATCTGTTTTGGGGTGAAACTGGAAAACTGCCCTCTTTCATACACTGGATGTCCTCTCACAAAGTTGTATAGCACTCTACCTCTCAGGCCATGAGAAAGATAGGGGTTGAGCCTGTGGCGGTCCTGGAGTTCACCCACGGTGAGGACTTTCTCCTGCGGGTCCAGCAGCAGAAAATCGGCGTCCAGACCCACCTGAAGCCTGCCTTTCTCCTGCATGCCCAGCAGCAGTGCAGGATGCTCACTGAGAAGCTTCTGGACCTGTTCAAACCCCAGCCCGAGCGTGAGCAGCACACTCAGGGTGGTCTGCACACTGGAAATCCCACCCCAGGCCGCAGCAAAGTCCCCTCTTTTCATGTCTGGTGGGGCAGGGGAGTGGTCTGAACCGATCACATCCACCCAGCCTTTTTCCACCGCTTTCAAGAGCATGCGGCGGTCCACCTCGGGCCTGAGTGGAGGGGCACACTTCAGCAGAACCCCCTGGTCCAGCAGGTCCTGTTCGTTGAAAAACAGGTAGTGCGGGCAGGTTTCGATGCTGACTTTCACCCCCTGCTCCCTGGCATTCAGGGCCAGCATCACAGCCTCCACATTGGACAGGTGCACCAGATGCAGATGACAGCCCGTGTCCCTCGCAATGTCCAGTGCAATCTGCACGGCACTGTTCTCTGCTGCGATGGGTCTGGAGGCGGTGAAATCTTCCATGTTCCGGTAAGCCCCCAGATGCTGCGGATCTTCCGCATGCACGGCCACAGGCAGCCCGAGTTTCGCGGCCCGCTCCATGCCCTGATGGAGCACCCCCGGACTCACATTCTCAAACTCAGGGAGGCCAGAATCGCTCATGAAAGCCTTGAAGCCAATCACTCCCCCTTCAGCGAGTTCTTCCAGACAATCCAGGTTGATGGGCGTCAGACCACCCCACAGGGCATAATCCGTCTGGGATTGTTTCATGGCCTCTTTCTTGAACTCCAGGCTGGTCCGGTCCAGTGTGGTCGGGATGGAATTCAGGGGCATGTCCACAAAGACGCACCCTCCACCTGCTGCAAAAGCCCGTGAGCCTGTGAAGACCCCTTCCCAGTGGGTGTTCCCTGGCTCATTGAAGTGCACATGCATGTCAATCAACCCGGACAGAACCGTCAGCCCTTCTGCATTAAAAGAGATTTTGGCGTCCTGCTGAACCTCTGGAGTCAGCACAGCGAATTTCTCATCCTGCACCCCGATGTCCACACGTTCTCCACCGGGCAGCACGGCATTGCGGACCAGCAGATCGAGCATTTCAGGACCCCCTGTATGTGCTGTACCCGAAAGCAGAGAGCAGCAGGGGCACATGGTAATGCCTGCTCAGGTCTGTGACGGTGAACCGGATCGGGACCAGGGTCAAAAACCCTCCGGTGATGCCAGCAGCATTGTGGTACTCCAGCACATCAAACTCCAGCTCATATGTCCCGAGGGAGAGTTCATCCTCAGAGAGCAGGGGGGCAGACGTTCGACCATCTGCATTGGTGGAGACCTCTTTGATCAGTTCCCTGTTTTCTGTCCATCGGTAAAGCCTCAGGACCAGACCCTCTGCGGGGGTGCCCAGGGTGAGGTCCAGCACGTGGGTGGTCAGACCGGCCATGTGACCTCCTCATCGGCATAGAGTTTCACCCTGTTCAAATGGTGCTCGGCGTCTTCCAGGTAGAAACTGCGGGTGATGCTGTCCACCAGACGGGGAATGGCATACTTCATGCTGGAGATGGACGCTCCACTCAGGCCCATGCTTGCTGTCGCCCCGAAGCTGAAATCATACAGGTGTTTCAAAGGAGGGCAGCACCCAGGCTGGGTCTCCTGAAAAGAATAATCCGGCCCCAGATAGGGATAGAATTCTGCAACATCCCCTTTGAGGGGATACCGGTCTCCCCACGTGGCAATGAACTCCCGGAACAGCTTGAACTCGGGCCTGACCCGTGGATTGACCTGAAAGCCCGTCCCAAAGATCACAAAATCGAACTCCTCCTCCCCCTGATCGGTCTGCACCACCACTTTCCCGTCCTCGAAGCGGGCAGATTGCCAGTTGCAACCCGGATGCAGGGTGAACGCCGGATGGTTGCGGGTCCGGGCCACATTGTCATCCGTGGGAGGCTGGGGGGCCAGAAGGAACTTCAGCCATTGCAGCTTCATTTCATCCGGGAGGTCTGCAGTGTGCTTCAGAAACCCCGTGAATTCAAAAAATCGGTAGTAGTTGACGCTGGGGAAGGTCTTCTGGCGCATGTACAGGTCCACTTTTGCCCCTGCCTCCAGCGCGCACCCTGCATTGTCAAATGCACTCGCTCCTGCGCCCAGAACGCCCACCCGCTTGCCTGCAAGCCGATCAAAATCAATTTCCTCGCAGGTGTGGGCAAAGTGGGACCGGGGGAGACCAGCCGCACACTCAGGATTCTTCCAGAACCCTGCCCCACCCATTCCGGTGGCCCAGACCACCCGCCTGGCCCTGTGGGAAGTGATGCCCTCAGGCGTCCTGTAAACCACCTCAAACCCCTGATCCAGCGGAATGATCTTCTGGACTTTCGCCCGGTTTTCCACAGGCACCTTTGTCATGTGGCGGTACCAGCGCAGGTACTCCATCCACAGCGGACGGGGAATTTTGCCCATCTTCTGGTATTCTTCCTCCGAAAAACGGGCCTCAAAATACGCCTGAAAGGTCATGCTGGGAATGCCCAGGTCCGGCCCCGTCAGGTGCTTCGGGGTGCGCAGGGTGCGCATGCGGGCAAAAGACTCCCACACCCCCTCCTGCCCCTCACCGTGCTCGTCCAGCACCAGAATGCGGTTCACCCGCTCACGCATCAGACCGAATGCAATGGTCAGACCCGCCTGACCGCCCCCGATGATCAGCACATCCAGCGTTCCAGGGGTCTCGGGAATCCAGTCCCGGGCAGGATAACGCAGCAACTCCAGATCCTTCTTCACACGGTCTTCCAGTTCAATGAGCGTCACCGAGGGCCCCCTTCAGCCGATGAAACACAATGCGCTCGATTTGCCGCAGGGCCTCGCGGCGCTCGGAGTCGGCATCGTTCATCAGGCGCACTTCAAAAGCCTGCAGAATCGTATCGACGGTGTTGTCCTTTACCGCAATGATAAACGGAAACCCGAAACGGGATTTGTATGCAGAATTGAGTTTCTGGAACAGCTCAAAACGTGTCGGGTCCAGACGGTCCAGACCCACACTGCCCTGCTCTTGCTGCGAAGCATCTGTCAGCTTCGCTTTTGTGGCCAGATCGGGATGTGCCCGGATCAATGAAAGCTGCTCATCCATTGAGGCGTCCTGCAGCACCAGATTGAAGGCCCACAGCACCCCATCCACATCCTTGAAAGGCAGATAATTCGCAGCCCGTTCAACCACCCACGGGGAGTGCTCAAACAGCCACCCGAGTTCACGCACGAAGGATTCACGGTCCAGCGTTTCAATGGTGGAAAAGTTCAACATCCCAACTCCTTTCCCCCGAACGGGAGGGAGCGCATCAAGACCAGAACTTCAGAAGGCAATTGGCAAGGGAAAAGGGCTTTTGGGGTCCCCCAGGGAAGAGGGATTCTGGCGTGAGAACGCCAAATTTAAGGTAGTTTAGGGGGTGAGGGGGAGATTGTCAAACCTCCCCCAGATCCCTCAGCACCCCTGCCAGCACCTCAACCCCTGTTCTGATGTGTTCAGGACTGGCGTACTCATCTGGCCTGTGGCTGATGCCATCTTTGCAGGGAATGAAAATCATGGCAGTGGGGGCAATTCTTGCCATGAACAGGCTGTCATGATAGGCACGGGAAACCATGTTCTGATAAGGAATCCCCAGCTTTTCACAGTTGCTCTGGATGGTCTTCACCAGCATGGGGTCAGATTTTGAAGGGGGGTCCTGATTGAGCATCTCGAGTTCCATGCGGATGCCGCGTTTCAGGCAGATGTCCTCTGCCGCCTGCAGAAGACTCTGCAGCACACGGTCCCTGCGTGTCGCCTCAATGTCTCTGAGGTCCACCCCCAGTTCCACCTTGCTGGGAATGCTGTTGATGGCATTGGGATGCACCTGCACCAGACCCACTGTGCCCACGGTGTCGATGGTGCCATGGTCCTTCACGGCCTGCTCGATGCACAGGGCAATTTCACTGGCGGCCAGAAAAGCGTCTTTGCGGTCTGGCATCAGCACAGCTCCGGCATGTCCCCCCTGGCCCGTCAGGTGCAACTTGAAACTGCTGGGTGCAGCAATGGCTGTCACCACCCCGATGGGAAGCCCAGCCTTTTCCAGGTTTGGCATCTGCTCGATGTGCAGCTCCACAAAAGCAAAGTAATGCTGGTCGGAAAGCTGGACTTTGCCGAGGTCTCCCAGGAATCCCCCCTGTGCTCTGGCATCATCAAAAGACATGTGGTCCTGGTCTCTGAATTTCAGGGCCTCTTCTGGTTTCAGGGCACCACTGAGCATTCGGGACCCCAGACAGCCCACCCCAAAGCGGGTGGGTTCTTCGGCATTGAAGACCAGCAGTTCGATGGACCTGCGTGGCTGGAAACCAGAGCGCTTCAGGGCGCGCATCGCTTCGAGGCCACCCAGAACGCCCACTGTTCCGTCATACTTGCCTGCATGAGGAATGGCATCAATGTGAGAGCCTGTGCCCACCTTTGGCAGCCTGGGATTTTTGCCTTCAAAGGTGGCAAAAATGTTCCCGATGGCATCTTCCCGCCAGGAAAATCCGGCCTCCTCAATCCGGCGTTTCAGGTACGCTCTGGCTTTCTGGTCGGTCTCCGTCCAGAGCACACGGGTCACCGATGGAGGAGGGGTGTCACTGAAAGCCGCAAGCTCTTCCAGTTCATGCATCAGGGCATCAATGTCAATGTTCATTTCAGTCATGGGTCCTCTGGGTGTGGGTGAGGTGGGCTTTTGAGGGTGCTGAGGCTGAAATCCCCCTGTGCCGCGCTTCGCTTGGCACGGTCCCCCGTCAGCGTTGGGGGACTTGGTGTGCGTCTGGCATGGTCTCCAATGGGGTCATTCATCAGCCTCCCTGGTTGGAGGGGACTTGGTGTGCGTCTGGCATGGTCTCCAGTTGAGTTTTCCACCAACCCCCCTTCGTTAAGTGCCTGAGTGCGACGCGGGCCGTCCCGCAAGCGACTCAGTGCGAAACGGGCCGTCCCGTGAGCACGCAGTCAGAGGCAAGAAGCACGTAGTAGAGGCAAGAAGTGGGGGGATTTCAGCGGAAGCAACCCCAGAAAGGGCCTAAACGTGCGGATGCCGATTCACGTCCTTGTAGATCAGATACCCAGACACCCCATTGGACGAAGTGAACCACTGGGGGCAGTAAGGGGCCATGTAGATCACATCGCCTGCTTTGACCGCGTGGTGGTCTTCGTTCAGCAAGTAGACACCTTCTCCCTGCAGCATCACCAGACCGTGTTCCATCACGTGGATTTCCACAAAGGGGAGGGTCACGCCTGGGGGGTAAGTCATCACATTCACTGCGAAGTCAAAGGCTGGGTGGTCTGGAAGCAAGGTCTGGAGGTCAATGCGGTCCTCGCCTGGGAGGGGTTTCACCAGAACCTCGCTGGCGTTGCCAATCACGAAATCTGGAGCCGGGACCTCTCCCAGCGGCACGTAGGGTTTTTCGATCACGGTCAGGCGGGCCACATCATCTGAAGTCAGGGTGTGGCTCAGTCCTGGGGGCAGGTAGGCATAACCTGCAGATTGCAGGGTGCGCTGGTTGGTGCCCACCGTCAGGCGCACAGAACCCCCATGCACGTAAACGAAGCGGCTGAAGCCTGTGGGCAGCACCCCGAGTTCCCCACCAGCTTGCAATTCTGCAGTGTACTGGGTGAATTTTGCACCCAGATGGGGGGAGATGTGCACGATCGCGGTGGCATTGCGCATTCCTGGGAGGGGGGCCCGAACAAATGCATCAGGGGTGTGGAGGGTGTAATTCGGTCGGATCTTGCTGCGTGTGAATCCCAGACGTTGCATGGCTCACCTCAGGATCTGGTTCAGAAAATGCCCGGAGACTTTCAGGGCGGCTTCGACATCCTCAAACTGCACGGTTTCATCGGGGTGGTGGCTGATCGCATTGGGGGAGCGGACAAACAGCATGGACACGTCTGTCACCTGCGCCATCACCATGGCGTCATGTCCTGCTCCACTTGGCAGGGTGAATTCGGGAAGCCCGCAGAATTTGCAGGCGTCAAGCAGAAGTTCCATGTGCCTGTCTTCGCAGATCACGGCTTTCTGGTCGAGGGGAAGTTCATGCTGCAGCCCGATGTGCCTTTTCTGGGTGATCATGTGGGCCTCATGCAGCAGTTCCTGCACGGCAGAGAGCCGCTTCTCATCAGACAGGTGACGCACATCCAGACTCAGTTGCACCTGCTCTGGAATGACGTTGCTGGTGTTGGGTTTCACCTCCACCTTGCCCACGGTGGCGACCAGGCCCGGCGTGCCCAGGGCATGATTTTCCACGCAGGAGATGAATTCTGCTGCCCCGGTCAGGGCGTCAAGCCTCATGGGCATGGGGGTGGTTCCAGCGTGCCCGGCTTTTCCCAGAAAGGTCAGGTTCAGTCTGGACTGGCCCACAATTCCACTGACCACCCCGACAGGAAGGCCTTTTTCGGCCAGCACAGGTCCCTGCTCGATGTGGATTTCAAAGTATCCCAGCAGTTCTCTGGGTTCATAGGCCTCAATGGGGATGCGGTTCTGGTCCAGACCCCACCGGAACAGGGTTTCGGAGAGGGTCTGGTGTTCAGCGTCCTTTTTCTTGAGCCATTCGGCCTGGAAGCTGCCTGCCAGGGTGGAGGACCCCAGAAAGGGCTGCTGGAACCTCACCCCTTCTTCTTCACTGAAGGCGACGATCTCCAGGTGGTGCTGCAGGTCTTCGGGTTTGAAGAGGTGTGAAAGGGCAATGCCCATCAGGACGCCCAGCGTTCCGTCGTACTTGCCCCCATTGGGCACACTGTCGATGTGCGAGGCAACAATGAAGGTTCTGGCATTCGGATTCGGACTGCGTTTCAGTCCTCTGACGTTGCCGATGGCATCCACCCGGACCTCCAGACCGGCGTCTTTCATCCACTCGGTGAGGTATCGGTGGGCGGCACGGGTGGCAGAAGACAGAAAGACACGGTGAACCTGTCCGGGCACGTCGGTGCAGTGGGACAGCAGTTCACAGCGTTTCAACACCTGTTCGGTCAGGGCTCTGGCGTCCATGTCAACCCAGAAGCTCGTAACCCGGCACGGTGAGAAAGTCGATCAGGGGGGTGGTGCAGGCCACCTTCCAGAAGAGGTCTGCGGCCTGCTGGTATTTCTCTCCCAGCTTTTCCAGTTCTTCTTTCACGATCTCCTGGGCAAGCTCTTTGGTGACCGTGCGTCCATCTTCCAGCTTTGCCCCGTGGTGCATCCACTGCCAGACCTGTGTTCTGGAGATTTCTGCGGTGGCTGCATCCTCCATCAGGTTGTTGATGGGGGCCGCTCCAAACCCGGAAAGCCAGAACCAGATGTACTGGATGCCCACATTGATGTTCTGCCTTAAGCCCTGCTCGGTGATGGTGCCCTCTGGCACCGTGAGAAGGTCCTTTGTGGTGATCTGCACATCTGGAATTTTGGAAAGTTGATTGGCCTCAGGCATCAGGCGGTCAAAGACCTCTTTTGCCACCGGAACCAGACCGGGGTGAGCGACCCATGTGCCATCGTGACCGTCTCCTGCTTCACGTTCCTTGTCGAGACGCACCTGCTCAAAAGCTTTCTGGTTGGCCTCCTCATCGTTCTTGACCGGAATGAAGGCACTCATGCCCCCGATGGCGTGGGCACCCCGTTTGTGACAGGTCTGGATGGCAAGCCTGGAGTAAGAGCGCATCATGTGGGCATTCATGGTGACCTTGATGCGGTCCGGCATGATGAATTCTGGGTGGTTGCGCAGCTTCTTGATGAGGCTGAAGATGTAATCCCAGCGGCCACAGTTCAGGCCTGCAGAGTGTTCGCGCAGCTCATACAGAATTTCTTCCATCTCGAAGGCCGCAGGGAGGGTCTCGATCAGCACTGTGGCTCTGATGAAGCTTCTTTCGAGCCCCAGATGGTCTTCGGTGAAGGTGAAAACATCGTTCCAGAGCCTGGCTTCCAGATGGCTTTCCAGCTTGGGCAGGTAAAAATAGGCTCCGGTGCCTTTTGCTTTCAGGGCTGCATGGTTGTGGAAGATGAAGAGGCCAAAGTCAAACAGACTGGCAGAGATCTCCACTCCGAAAAACAGCAGGTGCTTCTCGTCCAGGTGCCATCCTCTGGGGCGAACCAGAAGCGTGGCAATCTCATCGTTCAGGCGGTAGGTTTTTCCTGAGCCTTCAAAAGAGATGGTGCCTGCAACGGCATCTCTGAGGTTGATCTGGCCCTGGATGCAGTTTTCCCAGGTGGGGCTGTTGGCGTCTTCAAAATCCGCCATGAAGACTTTTGCACCACTGTTCAGGGCGTTGATGACCATTTTGCGGTCCACGGGTCCGGTGATCTCGACCCTGCGGTCCTGCAAATCCTGCGGGGCAGGGGCCACTTTCCATTCAGAGGTGCGGATGTGTTCGGTTTCGGGCAGGAAATCAAAGAGCTCTCCTGCATCCAGTTTCAATTTGCGCTCTTCACGCTTCTGCAACAGTTCCAGCCTGCGGGCATTGAACTGCACATGCAGGGCCTGCAGGAACTCCAGGGCTTCGGGTGAAAGAATTTCTCGAAAAGTTTCAGGTACCTGGGCCAGTAAGGTCATGATCCCCCGTTTCTGACTGGCGCAACCCCGACAGGTAGCTGTAAATGCTCGCCCGTGAGAGTCCCAGCCTTTTGGCGACAATGGGAATGGCTTTCTGAAGTTGAAAAACGCCGCGCCTGTCGAGCGTGCCACAGAGTTTCTGTTTCTCTGCTCTGGAAAGGCGGTTCAGGCTCACCCCGAGTCTACGTTCCTCCTCGTCCAGAACACTGTGGACCGTCTCACTGACTTCGAGGGGGAAACTCTGGGTGCTCACCAGTTCACCGCCTCCAAGCTCGGTCAGTAAAGCTGCGGCCAGACGCAATTCGGTGACATCCATGTTGATGCATACGGCACCAAACACCTCCCCCTGGTCATCTCTGAGCGGGATGGTGCTGGTTTTGACCACCCGTCCTTCTGCGGTCCGGTTCACCACATTGAGACGCATCTGCGCATCTCTGCCTTCCTGCATGATGGACAGGACATTCGGGCTGACTGGACTGCCCACCTTGCGTTTGGTGATCTCTCCCGAAATGGCCCGGATGCTGTGGTCCGGGTCCGAGAAATCATGCAACACCACCTCGGTCTGGGAACCCAGGGTGGCGGTCAGACCGTCCAGCAAAGACTGGAGGGCAACAAATGCAGTGTGGTGTGCAGGGTTGGGGGCAGGCTTGCGTGCCATGAGACAGTCTAAGGACTGCTCTGGCAGATTGTCAAATTTCTGGACAGGGTGTCAGAACAGCGTGTTTGTGCCAAAGGACCGCTGGAAGCATCGGGGACGTGTCTCGGGAATCAATTTCAATAATAAGCAATGGTATTTTCTCTAACCAGAATCCCGTTTTTGAATTCCTTTATGATGTTCCCCTGCTCATCTACAACAAAATGAATCACCTCAGTCGGATTGGTCGAATCATTCTCATAGGTTTTACTGATTTTTGAGTTCCAATCATACACTGTTTTAAAGGAGACATCTTCGTCTCTGAAGGTTTCTTCGACGAGATTTCCGTTGTTGTCATACTTGTAACCGAAGAATTTAGAAAAAGATATGGTATGGGTGGGCTCGGTCACAACCTCTTCTTTGTATATAAGGCGATCTCCTTCATATTTATAGATCATAATAAAAATATCATTTCCACTATATTCTTCCCTGACAATTTTTCGGTGCTGTAGATAATAGAATCCCTCAGAAAAATCATTGTTGATGAGGATCTTTAGGCTGTCCCCGTCTCTTTCTACGCTTTTTCTGATCTGCAGATCATATATACTCACGCCATATTCGTTGAATTCGTCGATAAAACAATCGCGATGATGTTCTACACTGCAGTATTCAATCTTCTTGACCCTTCCTTTAAGGTGCTGGGTTTGCCAGGTTCGAGTGCCAATGTTGTCAAAATCTTTCAACTGCTCTTGTGCAACTGCAATTCCAAGGAACATAAAGCCAGCAAGCAAAACCATCTTCGTGTCAGAATCATACCGTATGAGAACTGAAAAGTGATACTCATGATTAAACCCAGGGACATGGTGCACCATTGAATGTCAATGTTCCTGCCCTTGACCCCGACAGAATCCCAGAGTAAATGCAGTCTACAGAAGCAAAGCCTCTGAGAAGTTCTTTCAGCATTTTGATTCTGGCTCGCTCAGGCAATGAAATCTAAAGTTCTCTGCATCCAGCGACCAACACAACCTGACCGACAGTTGGAGGGTGGGTGTGTTGGAGACATCGCATTGAATCACAGATGCATCATGGTCC
>NZ_BJXB01000058.1 GCF_007990775.1 Deinococcus cellulosilyticus NBRC 106333 = KACC 11606
GATCAAAACCATTCAAAGACTCTTTTTCATTTGGCGGGAGATGTCGTTTCGAGTGAAGACATTTGAAGGTTTGCCACCCACAACATCACTCCCGGATGCCCTGCTCATGTTGATGCTGTAGACTTGTTTTGAACCACCAGACAACCAGCGTTGCACGATGATGTGCATCTCTGCTGCAGGAATGAAGCCTGCACATGCCCTGGCCTGTTCTGGATGAAACCCTTCACTTTCATCTGCCTGATCTTCCGTTTGAGGAGGTCACTGTGACTCCATCAAACCTGAACCATCCATTCAAATGGAGAAACCCTGCCAGGGATGGAACCACAGATTCCTAAGGCCCAACCCAGGTTGTGTTCTGCCTTCAGCTCCAGCACACAACAACCCGGCGGTTCATCCTGAGCTGCTCCAACTGCCCCATCAGATCCACCCAACCTCTGGGCACAGCCTGTGCCCACTCCACAGCAGAGAGGCCTGAACCTCTTGAGATTGAGGAAACCATGACTCCAGTGATTGCCCAATTCAACCCGATGGACCACCTGATGGCCACCTTGCAAAATTTCCCTGAACTGTGTTTCCGTCTGCAAGAACAATTCAAGCAAGCTGCCATCCAGCATTGCTTCCACATGGCTGGCCTTCCGACCTACCAGTTGCTCAGAGATGGCACCATCCGGGTGAGCTTTGAGACCGAAAGTCCCCACGACCGGTCCCAGGAGTTGGTGGATCTGAACCTGGCCAGTGCTGTCCCGGAAGTCCATCCTGGTGAACGTCAGGCCGGAATTCAGGTGGCTTTCACCGAGATGGGCCAGATGTGGTTCAGGTTGCTGGATGGCCCGTGGCAGGGACTGCAGGAAGCCGCGATGCAATTTGACCGCGCTTTCTTTGGGATCACCACCCCACCTCTGGTGCATGAATACGTGCGGGTCAAACGCTAGATTCTGGCACGGGTGTCCATGTGCAGGGTTCCCCTGTGGTCCACCTGTATCTGGATTCATTTCTGATGCTGACCCAGCGGGTGCACCCCGTGCAGGGAGCACCATGAAACACCACCGTCGTCCTTTTGACACCTGGGTGGCCCCATTCAGGTGGACATTTCATTCCTGGCCCTGACCCGGATCATGCGCACTGCACGGGGCAGCACCCGGGCATGCACCGGAGTGTGGGCGTCTTCCACCACCTCACCGTCGTACTGGATGGGCAAGGGAGGGTCGGTGTGAATGGTGACTTCCCGGCAGTGGTAGGTCTGGATCCAGTCTCCGTAATCCACCTCACCGAGCTTGAAGTGCTTCTTGATGTTTTCAAAGATGCTGGGGACAAGAGAGAGGGCACCCCTGCCTTTCAGCACGATGACCGTCAGCAGGCCGTCGCTGGGGTCGATGTCTGCTGCGATGGGAAGGCCAAAGGTGGCCATACCGAAGTTGGCGACCATCACGCTCATGCCCCGGGTCT
Organism: Deinococcus cellulosilyticus NBRC 106333 = KACC 11606; assembly: GCF_007990775.1. NCBI lineage: Bacteria > Thermotogati > Deinococcota > Deinococci > Deinococcales > Deinococcaceae > Deinococcus > Deinococcus cellulosilyticus. The sequence continues at coordinate 1,447 of NZ_BJXB01000058.1, forward strand.
GGATGGTTCTGCCCTCCATTTCCAGGGTGATCTCGGCCTCAATCACGGAGAGGTTTTGCAGCATGGCGACCAGATATGCTGCCACACCGAGGGTGGGTTTGAGTTCTTCGCTGGCGTGGATCATCTCAGCATCCAGGCCCACACCCGCCAGCATGGTGAAACCGTATTTTTTGCCTGCGATGTCCAGTTCGGCCAGGTCGATCTGGCTGGTTTCACCGTGTTCCAGCAGGTCAAAGAGGTTTTCAGCATGGTCCTGAATGCCGAGGTTCAGGGCAATCAGGTTTGCAGTCCCGGCTGGGAAAGCCAGCAGTGGGATGCGTTTTCCTGCAAGGGCATGGGCCACACAGCTGATGGTCCCGTCTCCTCCGGCAGCAACCACGGCTTCAAAGGTGTCTGCATCGGCAGTGAGGGCATGTGGGGTGGTTTCCCGGCTGAGTTCCCGTTCCACCACATTGATGCCTTTTGCCATCATCAGGTCGCGGAATTCGTGCAGTTTGTGGTTCCCCTGGCCTGATTTCTTGTTCTCGATGATCAGCACGCGTTGCATGCTGTCATGTTAAGCCTCCTCAGGGCTGGCCTGGGTAACATCACCCACATCAAAAGTCTTTTTCAGTGAACTACGGTGCTGCACGCCCAGCAGGTTTATTGGGTTTTTTGCTCGTGCAAGTTGACCACCCCTGGCAGTTCACCCTGACCATCCTGGATCTCCAGGGCCTTCCTCAAGAGGTTGCAGGCCACCGGGGGCGAATTGCTCAAAACCACAAAACCCACCGCAAGGCAGGCTTCAACCGTGCAGCAGTCCAGGATGTAAACTGAAGTCAGGTGTCTTACCTTTAATTTGAAATGACTCCGGTTCTTTCACTGAACTTCTAAGGCATGCTTCCATCCCCTGGCCAGCCGGCTTGTGGGACCTCTGAAGCCGGTGACAGGAAAGACCAGGAACCACCCCATGCAAAATCCAGCGACCCACAGGCACCTGCCGCCCGTGTTCACCCATGCCTTTTTGACTCTGGACTTTCAGCCGTCTGCTCTGCCCGCTGACCAGCCTCTCCTTGCAGAGCTGCAACCGAAGTTGCTCTCTGAGGGTTTTGAAGCCTGTACACTCGGTGTATGCCCCCCGTCCCAAGCAAAGCTGGGCACCTCCCAGTGTATGGGGTGCTCTCCAACCTGGGCTTCTCCCGTCCAGGAGCGGTGTGGAAGCAACTGCTGGCCCGATGCGAAGCAGACCTCCCAGAACACACCCGCATGCAATTTGAAAAAGCCAATGGCCGCAAGGGCCGCTTGGTGCCCGCCATCCGCGAAGAGGACGCCAGGAAACTGGTGGACCTGGTGCGCGAGATGATGGGCCAGGAGCAGAAAGGCTGGTTTTACCTGCCTGCTGAACGCCAGCTGGTGGAGTTGCTGACCGATGCTTTCGCTGAGCATCAATCGGAAAGTCCCTGTGAGCTGCAGGGCGTGGTGGTGGATGTGTTCTTCCACCGCTGCAAGGTGGCGGTGGTGTTTCAGGGAGCTGGCGAAAATTTTCCTGTGGATCGCCTGCAAGAACATGGGGTGCGGGTGCTGGAAGTGCGGGTGTGCCAGGAGGATTTCCGGCCCGGCACCCTGGTGAGGGAAATTTGCAGGATCATCGAGTCGGAGGCAGGAACCCACAGCCAGTTCTGACCGTGCCATGCAGGGTCAAGGACAACAGCAATGGGCTTCCAAACAGCGCAGATGTCTCTGCTCTCCATTTGCGTCTGATGTCTGGCGCATCTTCACTGCCACACACAACATGTCTCGCAGGTCACAAAGCACCCTCGAACGTTTTCAGGGATCCCTGTTCAACACCAAACCATGATGGTCCTCCCGCCTTTTTCCCTTCAGAATCGCACCTTCCTCACCCCACCCTCAAGTATGCTGTGTTCAGGTGGCACCCCCAGAAACTGTTCCGGGGGTGTTCTTTCTCTTCTGGCTCCTCGCTTGTGGCGAAGACCTTGAACCCAAAGAAACACGCTTTCACCTGTCTGCCAGGGCAGCAAGCCCCTTTGCGTGAGAAGAGGTCACCATGTTTTTTTCTGAAATGCAGCCCACGTCTGGCTGCCCATGAAGCCGTTGCGGCCCTTGCAAGAAGTGGAAGGTTACCTTTCCATTTACGCGGTGATGGAACGCTTCGGTTACCGGCACACCAGCAGGGCCTGGAAAAAGTTGCTGTTCGAGCACCACAAGACCCTCCCAGAAGTCAAATTGCGGCAATTTGACGGCCACGATGGCCGCAAAGGAAAATTCATTCCTGCCATTCACGTGAAAGACCTCGACCGGTTGATCTTGCACTTTGAGAGCATCCACTGGCAACAGGACCAGGTGACGTTCGTGCGTCCCGCCGTGGAGGATGTGTTGCAGGTGGTTGCAGTGGCCTTCCAGGACCACGGCCCTGAAGCCCAGACCGAGGTGGATGGGGTGAAATTGGATTTGCAACTCAGAAACGTGCGGCTGGCCCTGCTGTACCAGCCTGCAAACCTGCCGGACGGCCGTTTGCCGGTCCTCACCTCACCAGATGTGCTGCTGGACGGTGGGGTGCGGGTGCTGTCGTTTGACCCGTACCAGGACGGCTTCACGGTGGGCCAGTTGATTTTCAACATCCGGCAGCATGTGGAGGGCAAAAAGGCCTGAAGGGCCCCTGTGCATCAGTATGCTGCAACACTGCGGGCCACCCCAATGACAATGCCAGGACCGTCTGCCTGCACATTCCATTCGAGGTCCACAAATGAGCCGTTCTGGTGTTGATGCTGGCACTGGCACCGCCGGTTCTGGTGGGTCTCATCCACTTCCCTGAGGAATTGCAGGAAGCGGTCCACTTCCTCTGCCCGCATGAAATCCTTCAGGTCACGTCCAATCATCTGCTCTGGGGTGAAGCCCAGCAGTTCTTGACTGATTCGGCTGACCGACAGGTAGGTGCCTTCTTCTGCACTGAGGGTGGTGATCATGTCCGGGCTGTTTCTGACCACCTGTTCCAGCCGTTTCGCCCGCTGCAGGGTGACCTGCTGGCTGTGCTGCCTGACCAGTCCGTGGGTGAGGCTCTGGGCAATGCGCACCGCCCGGGCCATCTGGGAGACCTGGGGAACGGTTTGTTCGGTGCTGGCCGCATAAATCAGACCCGGCCTGCCATCAGGGAGGTCCAGGGGGCAGCAGTACACCGATTGCATGCCGGTGGCGGCCAGGATGGACTGTTCCAGCGGACCGACCTTGAAGGGTTTTTTGGTCCACATCACGTGCACGAAGCCTTCTTTGCGGGCCAGTTTGCTGAGGCTTTCCTGGCGCAAATCGAAGTGGGGCAGCACCGCCCGCTGGATTTCCTGCTCACTGAGCCCATGCTGGCCAATCAGCCGCACCAGACCCGGGGTGCCGTCCGGGTCCTGCAGCACGATCACCGCCTTGCTGCACTTCAGGGCTTCAGCGAAACGCTGGGCGAAGAGGTTTTCTGCATATTCCGGCCATTGAAAGGCGAGGTCGATGAGGTGCGGTTCGGTGTGGTTCACCTGTTTCCCCTGGAGGTCTGGTGGTGTTCTGGCTTCTGGGATGCCTGGAGGTCAGGGGGGTCCACTGGGGGCAGGCACAGAGAAGACAGCATTGCGTTCATCTTAGATTGACTTCATGATAAACACATTATAAGTGCAGATGAAATACCGGACTGAACCCTGGCTGCACCCCTGATTTAAATCCCGAGGTGTTTGCGCAACGCAAAAACCACCTGACCAGCATGAAACCCTTCCGTCAGCGGGTCCACAGTCAAAAAGGTGCAATCCAGACGCTCCCGGATTTCCTTTTCCCGTTGCAGCAGGGTTTCCTTGCGGGCCAGGGCCACCGGAGCAGAAACAAAATCAATGGCCATCCGCACCTTTTTCAGGTACAGGTCGATGGTGTGATCCCCCACCACCAGATGGCTTTCAGGCTCAAAATCCTGAAAGGCAAGACACAGGGTCTTCAGGACGTCTTGCACCACTTCCCGGTCAAAAATTTCATCCGAAGCCACCACCAGCACATCAAAATGCTGGATGAGCAACGCCTCGTCTTCTTTGCGGATGGCAGGAACCTTTCGTCCCTTTCGACCATTGGCCTTGATGAACTGCAGCATCTTGTGTTCCGGCAAGGTGTCCTGGTGTTTTTTGAGGAGTTCCTTCCAGTAGGTGCCTGGCCGGGTGTAACCCATCTCGGTCATCAATTCAAAAACGGAGATGTAACCATCGATGACTTGCAGGGAACGCACAGGCCCAGTTTACCAGAAGGCCCCATGATGAACCATGAAGTCCTGCTGAAGCTTCTTGAAGCTTGACCCTTGTTGATGGAGGAAATCCCGTGTCCTGAAGGAAAGTGTGGACAGGGGGTGGTATGCTGACCCATGCACACCTTTACAGCAAGACACGTGTTGTATGCCTCCACCGCCACTGAGGGTCCGCTGGGGGTGCAGGTGTACCTCAACCCGAATGAATGGCGAACGTATGAAGGGAGTGCCGAGCGCAGGGCCCAGGTGACGTACACCTTGCTGGACGGCACTTCCCACCAGCACATTTTTGGGGATGTCGGGCAGGTGGATTTGATTCAGGAGGAAGGTGTCGATCCGTTTTACAAGTTGAATTTCTGGTTTGAGACCAGGGCCTGAGGGGAAAACCAAAAACACCAGAGCCAGAGGGCCTAACAGGGTGCTGTGGGGGCCTGTGGAGGGTGTGTGAGGGTCAAAAGATTTGAGTGAGCGTTCATGCTTCTGATCGGGGGTTGTTGATGTGGCCCCATGTTTTTGATGCGTGAGGTCCAGGGCTGCAGGACAGGCCCTTCAGTGCACAAGCCTTTGATAGAACCCTGGGAGTGTTGAGGGTCTGAAATCGACTTTGAAATCGAGATTCCGCTTCCTGGAAAGCACAAAAGGGGGTTGACCGTACTTTTTCGTCCAATTGGACCATCTTCCCCATCTCTTGCTGCTTTCAACAACAGGGACTCCAGGTCATCCACCTCCGGTGGCACCTCCTGCAGCACCCGCTCCACCTGACGGCGCACCTCATCCTGCCGGAACAGGGTGTTGTGGCCCCCGAAAGCAAAGGACGCCTCGGCCAGTGCCAGCACATCCCGTGCAGCACTGAACGGCACAGCGTAATAGTGGTGGAGGGACAGAGTCAGAAAAGCCATCCGCAATCAAACCCACTTTAGCGAATCCACCTGAGCCCGCTGTAACCTTTCATGCCCTGACCGAACTGCCACCTGCAGCTCACGCTGGGGGTGTATGCTGGGTTCAGGTGTCTTACCTTTAAATTGATTGGACTTTAAGTACCTCCCAGATAAATATCAGATTTGTACGGCTCCAAGCAGCTTGAAGGCAGCCAGCAAGGCCTCCGTTAGCTCCGCCACCGAGTTGTAGCACCGTCTGGGCATCAAAAAGCCCTTTAACTTCCGCCAGGTGGTCTCAATCAAGTTCAAAAACGGACAGTACGCTGGCAAATACCGCAGGTACAATCCCTGTTTTTCCCATTCCTCACGTCGCTTTGTCAGCTCACCACCCTTGTGAAACGGTGCATTGTCCAGCACCACTACCGTGAGCCCAGCTGGATCGCACCTTTCGGCCAGCGTCTGAAGATAAGCCACCACCTGATCTCGGGTGCATTGCCCTTCCAGCAAGCGATATTCCAGTTGCTCCCCTGCTCCAGAGAGGCTGAGGGTGCCCAGCACATTGACCCGACCATCTGATCCCCACCGCGTCGGAATCTTGAACTGTTTACCTCGACCTTTGACAAACCAGCTGCTGATCACACTCAACATCAATCCCAGGCCAGTTTCATCGAGGTATTTCAGGGTCAGTTTCCCGTCTTCAGCCCCTTTTTCAACGTTTCCAGTGAAGCCTCATGCTCAGAGACCACTTTGGGATCTGCCTGTTTCATCGGACTGTAACGCCCTCGTTTCCAGCGATACCCCAGGTCATGCAATTTGGTTCGGATGGCTTCACGCTTGATCAGTACACCAAATTCTTTCTTGATGGCTTCGCTGAGCAAGGTGCAATTCCACACCCTTTCTTCAGCCAGTTTTTCGTGCATGAAATCTTCGATCTGCACGGTGAACAGGGTGGGTTTTCCTTTGGCTTTGCCATCAGCAAGGCCTCTGAGACCGTCATGCTGGTAACGCAATAAGTCTTGTCGGACCGCTTCAATGCTGCGGTCAAAATGCTCGGAGAGCTCAGCGATGGTCCAGCCCTGATGACTGAGCCGGAGGATTCGGGCTCTGAGTCGAACTTTTTCATTGAAACTGGGGCTGAGTTCGATGCGTCTGAGATTCTGGTCCTCCTCTGGGGTCAGGTGGACCAGTCGAAGCGGCTTGCTCATGACCTGATTTTATCCCCTTTTTTATCTGGGAAATACTTAGCACTGTTCCTTCACTGCTCTTTTGAGACATGCTTCCATCCCACGGGTCAATCGGCCTCTGGGACCCTTGAAGCTCCGTGACAGGAAGGATCAGGCAACATGGACAATTCAGACGATCACAGGCACGGCACCCTCGTGTCCATCGGCCAGTATTTGACCCTGGAACTCCAGAGTCGATCAGCAACCCTGCTGGGTTTCAGCAAACAGTTGGACTGCCCAGAAGAACTCTTGCAGCAGATCCTGGAGGGCACCACCCCCCTCACCCCCGAAGTGGCCCTGAAGATTGAACGATGCTGGGGGATCAGCATGAAACTCTTGCTGGACTTACAGCACGAACACCAGCAGCACATGGCCAGCAGTCAGCGACCTGAGCAAGACCACACGTCCCAGGAGGTGAGGTGATGGGCCGGGGACCGAGCATTGATCCAGAGCGTCGCCTCTTGCTGGAACAGCAGGCGGGGCAGTTCACCGTGGAGCCCACGTTGCCTGCCGAGCATTTGCCCCAGGACCCACAGCAGTTGCAGCTTTCCCTGCTGCTGGACCAGCAACCCCGCATGGACCAGGTGGAAGCCCCAATGGAAGAGCAACTCGGCAAACTCCTGCACCAGGAACGGGTGGCCCTAAGGACCCTGTTGATGGGACGCCTGCGGGTGTGGATCGAACAGACACTCGGTTCAGGAGGTCTGACATGAACCTCTGCACGGATCTGTTTACTTCACAGCACCCGGGCATCCCCTTCACACCCCCTGCGGGCGGTACACTGGGTTCATGCCCCCCTCCCAGGTCAAAGACGGGCACCTGTCCATCTACCAGGTGCTTTCCAAAATGGGGTTTTCCCATCCGGGCAAAGTCTGGAAACATCTCCTGGCCCAGCACGGGCCGGATTTCGTTCTCCACACCCGCATGCAGTTCGACATGGCCGATGGCCGCAAGGGCCGCCTGGTTCCCGCCATCCGGCAAGAGGACCTGGGGAAACTCCTGGAACAGGTGCGGCAGATGAACCCTGAAATGCAGAGCCAGTGGTTTTTCTTGCCTGAAGAACAGCAGGTGATCGACTTCCTCATGGATGCTTTTGCCGATCAAGAGCCAGAAAGCCCTTGCATGGTGCAAGACGTGATGGTGGACCTCTTCTTCCACCGCTGCAAACTGGCGGTGGTTTTGGTGTCGGCGGCAGAACCCGAAACCCAACGGATCCAGAAGCTGCAACAAGATGGGGTTCAGGTGGTGCATGCGAATGTGTACCACAAGGACTTCCGACCTGGAACCTTGTTCCGTGAGATTCGCGGCATCATTGACCTGAAGACCTGAACGTTAGAGACTTCCTTGGACGGACCTTGCACTTGCGTGGCTCCAGAATGCCTCCAGCGTTGTGCGTGTGGAAGTTCAATCAACAGACCATCTGCTGGTGCAGCATGAACGCAGTTTCATGTTCTTTATCGTTGTGCTGCAAGAGGTTTTGGTGATGTTTTTACAGTTCTTCAGTTTCGCTTCGGGAAAAATGAATCTTGGCCCTGTGATCTCCTGCCAGCGCCTCTTTTGTGACATGAACACACCCACAACTTCCTCACACCCCCAGCATCCCGGTCACTACCTTTGACTGGAAATGCAAAGCCGTCAGGAAACCGAAGAAACCCCCGCAGAGGTCCTGCACCTTTCACTGGAAACCCTGCAGGAAGTCCTTGAAGGCCACACGCCCTTCACCCCCGAAATGGACACAGTTGATCGAGCACCATTGGGGCAGCAGTGGGTTCCTGCTGCTCGAACACCAGAAAGACCTCGATCAACTCTAAATTCCGGTCACAGGCCCACCTGCAAGTGGGCCTGTGTAAGCACATTCCACAACACCCGCCCCTTCCCATTGTGTTTTTTCTGTTTGGGTGGACGCTGCCACCAGGGTTTGGTGGCAGCCATGTGATACCCGACCGCTGGTGTTGCAGGTTCTCTCGTGCTGATGCAACAAAACGTTTCGCCAGAACCTCAGGTCCATTTCAGAAATGTCACCTAACATCAGGTGGATTTGGTGCCCAACTTTTCCCCCAAACCCACAACTTCACCCCTCTTCCCTTCGGGGATCTGCACCCTCCAGGACGCTCATGGCGCTGTCTGAACACGATCTGGTGCAACTGCACGAAGCTGGCCTGGCCGCCGCTCTGGATGCGGTGCTGACCATTGACCAGGAAGGACGGTTGGTGGACTGGAATCCTGCTGCCGAAAAAACCTTCGGTTACACCCGTGAAGAAGCCGTGGGGCAGGACATGGCCAGCCTGATCATCCCTCCAGAAACCCGAGGGGTGCACCTGCAGGGGATTGCCAGGTTTCTGAAGACCCGGGAGGCGCGCATTGTGGGTCGGCGGGTGGAGGTGCAGGCCATGCGCAAAGGGGGCGAGACGTTCCCCTGTGAAATCAGTTTCCACCCGATTGAGCTGAGTGCCGGGATGTACTTCACCGCCTACCTGCGGGATCTCACCGATTTCAAAAAGCAAGGAGCTGAGGTGCAGGCCGCACATGAAGCTCAGAAGAAGTTCGTGGCGGACGCAGCCCACGAACTGAGGACCCCCTTGACGGCCCTGAAAGGGAACCTCGACATTTTCTTTCGCCACTCTGATCTGTCGGGAGAGGAGCAGCAGGAAATCCTCCGGGATGTACACCAGGAAGCCAACCGCATGTCCCGTCTGGTGCAGGACATGCTCACCCTTGCCCGGGGAGACACCGGGGTGGACGTCTCACAACTTGAAGTGCCCCTCGGAGAACTGATCCACGCCGTGTGGGGGGCCTTTGTGGGCCGTCACCTCCGCCATCAGTTCCATCTGGGTCCGGTGCCAGAGGTGACGGTGATGGGCAACCCGGACCGGCTCAGGCAACTGCTGATCATTTTGCTGGACAACGCCACCAGGTACACAGAGGAAGGGGGAACGATCACCCTCACCGCGAATGCAGATTCTGACCATCTGTCGGTGGAGGTGAAAGACACCGGCGTGGGCATTGCCCAGGAGGACCAGCAGCGGGTGTTTGAACGGTTCTACCGGGTGGACCCCGCACGCAGCCGCTCCGGTGATGCTGGGGGATCAGGGTTGGGGCTTTCAATTGCCTTGTGGATCGTGCGCACCCACCGGGGACGCATTGAATTGGAGAGCACCGCACAGGTGGGGACCACCGTGAAATTCACCTTGCCCCTTGAACCCTGAACAGGTCAGAGGGTTTTTTGCTTCACCAGGGTAAGCAGGAAAACTTTGGTGGTGCCTCTGCTTCAGGGCAGGAGATCGTCTCAGAATCGGCCGTTTTTGAGAGTGTTATCACCTTAGGAACATTGCTTTTGCTGGCATGGCAAAAATTCGTCTCAAAATGCCGTCTCTGAATTATAATTTCGTAACCCTCGACAAAGTTGAGTTTTGAGACTAAAGTGGTCTCATGAAGAAACACGTCCTTGTGGGATACGCCCGGGTGTCCACCGACAAGCAAAACCTGGACTCGCAGATCGATGCTTTAACCGAGGAGGGTTGCTTTCGGATCTTCAAGGACGTGATCTCTGGCTCCAAAGCAGACCGGCCAGGGTTTGCTGAGGCCTTGAACTATTTGCGGGAAGGCGACACCCTGGTGGTCTGGAAATTGGACCGCCTGGGCCGGAGCCTGAAAGACCTGATTGAGACGGTGCACCTGCTGCAGTCCAGGGGGATTCATCTGCTGATCCTCAAAGAACGCATTGACACCTCAACAGCGAATGGGAAGCTGTTCCTGCACATTTTTGGTGCCCTGGCCGAGTTTGAGAGGGACATCATTCGGGAACGGACCAAAGCAGGGCTGGAGGCGGCAAGAGCCAGAAACCGGGTGGGTGGGCGACCACCGAAGCTGAAGAAAAACCAGGAGGAAATCCTACTGCGGCTGCATGATGACCCGGGAAACAGGCCCAGGGCAATCTGGGAAGGGTTGGGGATTTCTCGGGCGACCTACTACCGCACCTTGAAGAAAAACGCCAAGAAAAATGAGTAAATCCTAAGAGTCTTTAATCTTGGCATTCACCCAAATCCAGCCTTCCCAACCCCGCAGCGGCCCTGCGGTGATCCAGGGGGCCATTGTGAGGCGCATCCGGCACCTCTTTTCTGGAAATGAAACCCGAAGAGTACGACTGGGAACAGTTTGAGCAGGACCCGTTTTTGAACCGGGCCTGGACCCTCTACAAGGGCTACATGGAAAGCCTGGAAACGCTGCTGTACGCCTGATGTCAGGCAGAAAAGAGGAAAGCATGGAGAAGCAGAAAAGTGAAATCATCTTCGGGTTGCCCAGTGAGATCTACTGGCAGACCTTCCTGGTGTTTGTGGCCGCCTATGTCGGGCTATTCTTTTTGTCGGACCTGCAGAACATCAGTGCATTCATGGCCTTCTGCTTGAGCTTCGGATTCATGTTCGGAGCCATCCAGAAGTACAGGCTCAGAAAAATCACTGAACCAGCGGTGCAAAGCCAGAACGATTCATGAAGAGGGAACTTCTCTAGGGGACAAAAGTTAGATGAATAGAAAAAGTCGGCTCTGGTACAGTGTTTTTGCTCATAAAGCAACCGCCGAGCCGACCTCATCACGATACCTTGAAACAGCACCTCAGGCAACACCTCCCCCTGGACTCCAGACGCCTCGAAGTCCTCGTGGCCCTGATCTTCGCCATGATCCAGGCCCGCAGTGTGGTGCTCTTTCAGCTGGTATCTCATCTCCAACTCCCCGCTCAGGTCAAAAGCCGGTACAAGCGCCTCAAACGCTTTGTGCAGTTCCCCCTCCCAGATACTTGCATCGCTCAGGTGGTCCTGAACTTACTCTCAAAAGGCAAAATCTATCTGGTCCTCGACCGGACAAACTGGAAACTTGGAGAAAATGACATCAACATCCTGCTGCTCAGTGCCCTCTGGAAAACCTTCGCCTTTCCTTTGTGCTGGACGGTCTTCGACGAAAGTGGCAACAGTGATCAACAAGACCGCTTCACTCTGGTGTCCCGACTGCTGCCGTTGTTGAAGGACCATTCTGTATCTGGCTTGTTGGCCGATCGGGAGTTTATCGGTCAGGAGTGGTTTGTCTTCCTGAGGCGGCACCATATCCCACCCTTCATTCGCCTGAAAGCCGACACCCGGGTGGATGGGATCCCCATCTGGTGCTGTTCCAAGAAACTGCAGAAGGGAGAATCCCGTTACTGGCACCGAAAAATGCGAGTGTATGGGATATCGTGTCGGGTCCTGGCTGTCAGGTCCCTCAAAGGAGAGCTGCTTTTTCTGGCCTATGCGGGTCGACATGACCAGGCACTGCAGACCTATCGCCTTCGCTGGAACGCGGAAAATCTGCACTCAGCCTTGAAAACCAGAGGGTTTCACCTGGAGGAGTCTGGGCTCTACTTTCCTGAGCGGGTGTCGATGTTGCTGGGGGGATTGAGTCTGGCGTTTGTGTGGTGCTGCGTTTGTGGGGAGTTTCAGACTTCGAGAGAACCCCCAGCGATCCTCAAGCATGGGTATGCTGAAAAAAGTGTCTTTCGGTTGGGGTTGGATACCCTTCAAGACGCCTTATTTCGTCCTACTTTCCTGACTCCAGGCTTTCTGGGACAGCTCTTGGCCTGTTTTGTCCCCTAGAGAATGATCAGCCATCCCTGAATAACATAATCTGTGAGCTGAGATTTTGTATCTTCAGGTATCTCACATAAACGTAGACAATTTCTGCTACCATAAAATGGTGTGGATATCAAAGGAGTCAGCAGGCAAATTTTTGCTCAATATTGCAAAGACTTTTGCTATTGTTTTTGCAATTTATAATATAATATTGTATTTTTTAAAGAAGTCTGCTAGCTTATATCTCCAGGCGGACTGGCATCTCGAAATGCTTATTAAAGATCTGCTTCTGCTAGGTATTATCCTATACGGAGAGTATAAAGTGAGAAAAAATTCTTTTGAGAAATAGTAACGTCTGTAGGGGTAACTACTAAATACAAACTTCTGTGTTGGGTGGTTACATTTTTTCTTCTGGAGCCTGTTAAGAACTTAAGGGTCAACCGGTAAAATCGGAGGTATGAGCCGCAAAAAAAGCTACTAAAGTGATGTGTTTGAGGACATCGTTCACGATATGAGAGATATTTTGCGTATTGCAGCGGATCGAAACGCTCAACCGAGTGCAGTAATTTTAGATTCCAGAACTCTGTAATCCACGCCAGAAAGTGGTGGTCGAGGTGGCTATGACGGAGCAAAGCGGCGCAAAGGCAGCAAAGTTCATATGGCCGTCGATACGCTCGGTCACCTGATGGCGTTGGTGGTCACACCTGCCAACGAGCAAGATCGTTCACAGGTGGTTGAGCTGGCAAAGCAAGTCTAGGACGTCACCGATGTGAATGTGGAGATTGCCTATGTCGATCAAGGCTACACCGGACAGGAAGTGGCGACTCGGGCTGCTGTGGAGGGTGGAATTGAACTACAGGTCGTCAAGTACCCTGAATTT
>NZ_BJXB01000059.1 GCF_007990775.1 Deinococcus cellulosilyticus NBRC 106333 = KACC 11606
GATGGGATTCTGGCCCAACAATTGCCTGTCATTCTATAAAAATTCATAATTCTAGAATTCTAGAAAAGTAGAACCCCGGCCAGGCCGGGGTCTTTACTTGCTGTATTTTTGAGAAAAGTAGAATTCTAGAATTCTTACTCAACCATGCTGCACCTGGGGATAAAAACCCCAGGAAGCATCTGGCCTCCCGGGTGAACCTCATTTCTTCTCAGGTGGTTGTCCGGACTGCTCCTCTGGTCGCAACCAGAACGCCAACAGAGCAGTCAAGAAGACCCCGACAATGGTCTGCAGCATCCCCTGAAAGTGCTCTACACCTTGTCGGTAGGTGAACACCAGAAGCCCAGTAACCAACACAACGCTTACTCCCGCAGCGATCCACTTCACCAAACGTTTCTTCATGATGACCTCATGCACCAGGTGAAGGCTCATACGTGTACGAACGCACAGTGACACCAGTGAACCTACATGGACTGGTATTCCTAGTACCATAAGAGACCACTTGTGCTTATACTGATACATAAGTAGACGAACACCCCCGGTGCGAGTTGAAAGAAGGACCCTACCCAGCCCTTGCAGGGGCTGAGGTCTGGGGTAGAACCTAAACGGTGTTTCTCACAGGAAGTGCCTCAGAAGAGATCAGTGTTCATGATTGGTAGTCGGGAGCACTGGTCTTTTCCTTGCGCATGAATTGTTCATGGTGATCACCTCCACGGTTTGATCTGATTTCATCCATCAACCTCTCAACTGCCTAAAACAAAAAAGCCGAAGGACGAGCACTACTGCTGTGCTCAAGCCTTCGGGATGCATTCAGTCTACGCACCCTGCCAGCTTCTGTCAAGTCTGTATCAGACGGCTTTTGATCGCAGCCAACATCTCCACCTTTCTGAATCCTGCCCACCAGGTGTTTGTTGACGGGTTCAATCATGCCCTGTTGGGCCAGCTCTCTGATTCGCCAGTCAGGAAGAATACTCATGCAGAGCATTGTAATCCACTGTTTATGCAAAAACATTTTTGTTCTGCTGCACAGAAAAAGCCTCTGTTGATCCAGGTTTCAGGCCTCTGGTGTCGATCTGATGTTGATAATTGCTTACAAGGCCAATCATAGACATCATAGAGCGTCCAGAACATCGATCTCCTTCTTACAGAACACAAATAAGAAAGGTAGAATTCTACCTTTCTAGATATCGAGATGGATCAAATCACGCAGCCGCTGGCATTTGCCCCGCCACCTCCAGCACCTCCCTCAGGTTGGACAGGGCCAGCCGTGCACGGGCCTGCTGGGACATCAAGCCGCGCTGCACCCGGCGACCCGTCCAGTTCTGACCGACCGCAGCCCACTGCACGTAGGCGCTGCTGTCCCAGCTGGCCACCCCAGGTCCCGGAGCAGACCGACCAGGTCGGGGGTGCCCAGACCAAAGGCATGCACGGGCACACCGTTGGCCTCTTTGAGCACCGGTTCCAGGATGCTGACCAGTGCCGCTCTGTCCCGCAGGCGGGGCACCAGACCGCCCACACCAATTCCGTCAAAGCCTTTATTGTTATTGCGAAAAATCCGGGCGGCCTCTCGGGCTGTCTCGGGGCACATGGCCTGCAGGCTGGCGTAAAGGCGCATGCTGCTGTGGTTGTGATGTTCTCTGGCCCACAGGGCGTTTTGCAGGGTCCACTCGTAACGCCTCACCTGGTCCCTCAAGGACAGCTCGGGCAGCTGCATGAAAGAGGTGCCGAAAGTCATCCCGGTTGAAAAGGTCCCCAAAGGTGTCTCTAAGGAGAAAGTAGCGGTTTCCGCTCTTAAAAACGGCTTTGGCCACACGAGCAGTGTCTTCAGGGATCTGGCTGGAGAAATCAGGTTTCCAACTCATGGGAGGACCTCCTCAAGGGTTTTAACTTCACGGTACACCCACGAAAGGTCAGATGGTGAGTAAACCAGTGGCATCAAAAGTGCGTATGAGCCATGCACCAATTCCCCCGGTCACCCCTGCTCTGGGCAGACCCGCAAGGTGCTGAGGCAGACCCTGGACCGCATGCCTGATGGGAATTGCTGGCGTTGCTTTCTGCCCTGACGAAACGGCTGGATGTTCCAGCAGAGGACACCCACTGACACTGGGTGTGGAGCATTGACGAATATATCGAAATGATATATCATATTGATATGAATGTGGTCAGCAAACATAAACTCCGCGAGTTCTGGGCAATCCACCCCGAGGCCGAACAAGCCCTCACCGAGTGGTACAACCGCCTCCGCAAGAGCACCCCCTTCAACTTCGCCCAGCTCAAAGACCTCTTCAACGCCGCAGACTTCGACACCCCTCACACCATCTTCGATGTCGGCGGCAACAAGTACCGGGTGATCGCAATCATCGACTACACCGGGCAGTTCACCAAAATCCGGCATGTCTTCACCCACAAGGAATACGACATCTGGAGCGAGAAAAAAAGAAAAGGAAAGGTGGAGGACTGACCTCCACCCCCTTTCTCCGCTGACCACGGAAAGGAACCCAACATGACCCAGACCCATGACATCCTCACCACCTGGACCCAGTTCAGCCAGATGGCTGGACGCCTGCTGGAACCCATCCAGAACGAGCAGCACCATCAGGAAGTGGAAGCTTTCCTGGACGACCTCACCGACCAGATGAACACCCCCGACGACCCCCGCTTTGTTGGCCTGTTTCGTCTGCTGGCCCACAACCTGCACGTCTGGGAAGAGCAGCATGTGGTCATCGAGGACACCAGCCCTCACCTGCACCTGAAGGCCCTGATGGAAGAACGCGGCCTCAAGCAGGTGGACCTCGGGCACATCATTCCCCAGTCCAACCTCAGCAAGATCCTCAAAGGTGAACGGGAGATCAGCAAAGAGGTGGCCAAGGAACTGGCCCGATTCTTCAAGGTGGATGTGGCCCTGTTCATCTGAAAGCCTCACATCAAAAAGGCCACCTGCACAGGTGGCCTGAATTCTTTACAGAGGTTTAGAAGCTGTCCCGGATGGTCCGTCTGGCTGCACCGTAAGCCAGTCTTTCCAGGAAGCGCCAGGGGTTCTCCAGAAAGTGGATGATGCTGGCAAAGATGCCAAGCAGGATGAGGCCACCCAGCAGGCTGGCATGGGTGTACGCTTCATGGCCGGTGACACCTGCCACACACACGAGTGCCAGAGTACCCATCCCGGTGAGCAGCCACATGGGGACATTCCCAGCATGGACCTCCTGGGCACACCGGATCAAGCAGGCAATGGCCAGGGCCGCGCAGAGCAGGAAGCCGAGGCTGTTTACTGCAAAAAACAGGTGTGGCTCCAAGATGTGATACATCATTTGGTAAGCCTGGAGGCGTCCCTGGTGAGCGGCTTCGGTCATTTGATTTGTCAGGTCTTGCATGAATTGTGCGTTGTCCATATGAACAGTATGGCATCTACCATTAAAAAGTTCCAGAGAATTTTGCTCTGTGCAGTTTCCTTGAAGTTTGTTATTTTAAAGTTTCCCCCTTCGATGATCAGGTGTCCAACTCAGAAACAGTCCAGTGTTTACTGGAAGGGGTTGTTAAAATCGACCCCTCACCGTCTACGCTTTCTCATTAAATCAGGGCGGAAAATTGAAACATTGGCACACTGATCGCAAACGTAGATCAACCACTGGCTTCCACCATATGGCGTAAACCCAAAAGTTTTCGCATCGTTATGATTGTCATTAACTATCAGACGGTAATACCCTCTCCCGCAATTGCGACACAGTTTGGGTGCATCCAATTCTGGGGCATTGAAGTATCCCTGCAAAGCAATGAGGATTTGATCGATGGCTTTGATGAGCTCCTGAACGGACGTAAATCGTGCAGAGGGAGCATGTGCGATGCACCGGTCAAGCACAGCATTGACGTGTGAGAAACGAGAGTTGATGTTTTCCAGATTGAAATTGACCTCTCGGTGCTGTTCGCGGCTGAATTTCTTACCTCCACTCAACATCCAGTACAGCAGTTTCCCCAGAGAGTAGATGTCCGTGGCAGGAGTCACCAGATCTGATCGGCCATCTTCCATTTCAGGAGCGATGAAGAACCTTGGTCCGACCACTTCTTCAAGCAAAGTGTGACGCGCGTCATTTTCAATGTAGGCGAGACCAAAGTCTGCCACAACAGGTCTGTTCTCTGCTCGAATGAAGAGGATGTTTTCAGGCTTGATGTCACGGTGAATGATTCCCTGCTCGTGTGCTGCCATGATGCCTTTGCAGATGTTCTTAAAGATTTTCAATGCGAGCAGGACATCTTCAGCGAAAACATCGGTGACCTCTGCGAGGGTGCCATCTACATAGTAGTCGGTGACATAAAAAGGTTTCTCACCTTCTGTCTGGAAATCCAGAATTCTGATCACATAAGGGGAATTGATGGATCGGATGGTGTCAATTTCCGTTTGAAAGCGACCAAGACGCTTGGTGTTCTTCAAGCGCTTGAGGACGTAACGGATGTCAGCTGATCCTGTTCTGTCGTTTACCACAAAGGTGTGGGCCTGACCGCCTTCACTTAAACTTTCGATCACTTCCCAGCGTTCATTGAAAATCTGTCCCATGCATCAGAGTATAAAGCTCAGCATGTTGTCTGCACGTCGAGAGAATCTCCCACTGTGCCAGATTTCATTAGGGGACAAAATGACTCGGGGTTACAGAACAAGCGTCTGATACGCTGTTTTTGTGCTGCATCCTCGTCATCAACCTCTGTTTGACCTCCTCAGGCCCTATCTCCCCCTGGATCCCCGCAAACTCCATGTTTTCACCGCCCTGATTTTGAGCATGATCCAGGCCAGAACGGTCGTACTCTATCAATTGGTGCCCCATCTGCAACTGTCTGGCACCCCAGACAGTCGCTACAAACGTCTCAAACGCTTTGTTCAGAGTGACCTCTCTGACCTTCTGGTGGCTCGTTTGATCCTTCGCTACCTGAACCCCGGCAAGATTTACCTTGTTATTGACCGCACACACTGGCAACTGGGACAACACCACGTCAACGTGCTGCTGATCAGTGTAGTTTGGCACTCCTTTGCTTTTACATTGTGCTGGACGGTTCTGGATCATGCGGGCAATAGCAGCCAACAGCACTGCATCCAATTGCTGAAACGCCTGCTGCCCCTCCTGGACAATTTCACTATCGGAGGGCTCCTTGCAGATCGTGAATTTATTGGACAGGAGTGGTTTCAGTTTCTGGCAGCGCAAAGAATTCCTCCTTTTATTCGGCTGAAAGCGGACACGCGGGTGAACGATCAGCCCGTATGGAGTTGTTTCAAAAAGATGTCCCCGTTGAAAGTGCGGTATTGGCACCTTCCCATGAAGCTTTATGGGGTCCGGTTCCGGGTGATGGCCACCAAGTCATACAAGGGTGAGATGCTCTACCTGGCTTATTCTGGCCGGGGGGATCAGGCTCTGAAGTGGTATGCAAAACGTTGGAATGCAGAAAATTTGCATGCAGTACTGAAATCAAGGGGCTTTAAACTGGAAGCGTCCGGCCTTTACCACCCCCAACGGGTGGCCGTCTTACTGACCTGTGTCACGCTGGCTTTTGTCTGGTGCTGCTTAACAGGCGAGAGGGCGGAGCGTCAGAAGCCTTCACAAACCCTCAAGTATGGGTATCCTGCCAAGAGCCTGTTCCGGCGTGGACTGGACCTTCTCCAGGAAGATTTTCTTCAAAGAAGCCGAATACCAGATCCTGGAGGATTACATGTTTTTGAGGTGCTACACTGATCCCAGATGCAATTGATGACAGGTCAAATTTCGCTTGAACTGACGGTCCTTGGGTATCAGTTTCCCGAAGCTACAGATTTTTATGATGCCAATTGGTTGATGGTTCAGCTTCAGATGGGTACGCCCTGGGGACTGTGGACGAGGGTGGATCCGTGCCTGGAGGTTCGTGAGGCCCAAAGGCTACTGAATTGGTTCCAGGAATTGGAGCGCAACTTTGACTTCATTGCTGGCTGGGGTACGGGCCATTTGGATACCTCTGAATGTTTCACAGAACCGAATTTGGAGTTTAAAGCGCGTGGTGGGCAGCTGATCGCTCGATTTGAAGGCACTGTGGCCCTCGAAATCTCGTTCTCGCATGAATTTCTGCCCCCTTTTGCCAGCGAGTTGCCGTATTACGCCGATCCGGATGAAGAGCAAGTGCAGCAGGTCTATTTGAGGTTTTACCTCACCCGAGAGCAATTAAAAACGTTGATCAGTCAGTGGCAACAGGACCTGGCACCCTTTCCAGAGCGTTATTCCCTGGATAACTGACTTTGTCCCCTAGAGAAGTGCCAGATCTAGGGCTCTTGCATACTGGGGGTTAAGGTAGCAACTGTATTGGGTGTCAAGGGGTGTTTCCAGAATCCGCTAAAATAGCGCTACCTTCTCAAAGGTGAATGGCTTCAGGAGGAAAGCAATGCCCAGATCTCAAACCGAGCTTTTGAAGATGATCGACGTCTTATTGGACCCCAAGACTCTGGAGCGAAAGTATGGCCAAACCATGGAAGAACTTATCCGATGGGTCCCTCACCCTGAACCAGCTGAAGTCATCATGGCCGCAGAATTGGGAGCCTCCAGCGAAGAGATCTTACAGAAATTGATGTCTTATCAACCCATTGCTCTGGGGCAATGAGCTGAACATCATGTCTGAATTTCAAGATTGGGCTGCCAGGACTGTTTTGAGTGCATCATGGCATTCAAAATGACCAGCAGTTTTCGCATTGCTGCCACCATTGCAAGCTTTTTCGGTTTCCCTCTGGACACCAGTTGTTTGAAGAACCTCTGGATCACCGGATTCACCCGCACACAGGCCACCGTAGCCATATAGAGCACGGCTCGGATGTCTCCTCGCCCACCCCAGACTGATCCCCTGCCTTTTTTGGTGCCGCTGTCCTGGTTGATTGGGGCCACACCCACCAGGCTGGCGATTTTTTGTCGGTTGAGTTTCCCCAATTCAGGTAAACCCGCAATGAGCGTGGCAGACAACACTGGCCCGACTCCGGGCACCGTCTGCAACAACTCAAAGACTTCTGAAGTCTCAGCATGCTTCTGGATGACCTCCAGCATCTGGGCTTCCACCACCTCCACCTGCTCTTTCACAAAAGCAGCCGTCGTCGACAACTGGTGTTTCACCCAGTCATCGTGAACCTGTTTGAGACGGTTATTCTCGATCACCAGTAGCTCCACCAGTTGGCGACGACGGGTCATCAACGCCTCCAGACTTCTGGTGTGGGAATTGGCCAGGGGTCTGACCTCGGGTCTTAACACCTGGGCAAAACGGGCCATCATCAAGGCATCAATGGAGTCTGTTTTGGCGAGTCTGCCTGTGGCCCTGGAGAAATCTTTGATCTGTCGGAAATTCAAGACCGCAGCAGCAAGACCAGCATCCTGTAAAGCCAATGCAGCAGGCATTTCCAGCCCTCCGGTGGCTTCCAGAACCACCAGCGGATGTTCTAGTGCAGTCAGGTGTAAGAGAAGCTTTTGAATGCCCTGGGGAGTGTTGGGAAACGGGAGGACCTCACCCTGAGGGAGAATGGCAACGTCCAGCTGCCGTTTGGAAACATCAATGCCAACGAAGGTTTCTGCTTCCATGTTTGGCCTCCTGAGTGGGACGATCTCTGCCAAAGACACGCTTGTGGATGCGAACTCCAGGTTCAGGCAACTGTTCGTCTTTCAGGCATTGATCGGGAAGGCCAGCGATCCTTGCTACCTTACGGTGTTTTCCACCTTGCGTTAAGCTCCGAACTGCTGGCCACAGTCCCAACTTGGAATATACAAGCGTAGCTGTCACCAGGTATCATGTAGCCGTTTTTTGTTCTCCCAAACAGCAAATAAAGTTAGCCAATCAAAACATGTTGGCTTTTCATATCCTCAATCATGACTCACAATGGTAAGCAGATAACACATGCTCTGTCCTGCCTGCTCCACTACCCTGATCGATGGATTACGGACCTGCCCAGCCTGCGGTTGGCTGTTGCAACACCACCTTTCCAGAGGGACAAAACTCCAAGCTGGCAAATACACCGTCGGCAAGGTGTTGGGCAGGGGAGGTTTTGGCATCACCTACCAGGGGGCCAACACCATCCTGGGTTCGGTGGTGGCCATCAAAGAAATGTTCATGGAAGGAAGCTCCAGAACCCCTTCTGGAAGGGTAATCCACCCTTCGCACTTGGATTACCCTCAGGCCAGAGATGATTTCATCAAAGAAGCCCAAATCCTCGCCCGCTTCGATCACCCCTCGGTGGTTCGGGTGTTCGATGCCTTTGAAGAGAATCATACGGTCTACCTGGTGATGGAACTCCTTCTGGGTGACACCCTTGCCAGCCTCATCCAAAGCCGAACCTTTGATTCAACAGAACTGATTGTACTGACCAGACAACTACTGGAGGGTTTGAAATTGCTCCACGATGCTGGACTGATCCACAGGGATGTCAAACCTGAGAACATCTTGTTGACCCCCTCAGGACGCGCCGTGCTGATTGATTTTGGAACCGCCCGGGCGTATCAGGCTGGAAAAACTACCCATCACACCCGGATCGTCACTCCGGGGTATGCTCCACTTGAACAGTATGCTGGCGCAGCCCGGTATGGGCCTTACACGGATCTGTATGCCCTCGGGGCGTCGCTTTACCATCTGATAGTCGGTGAGATGCCTCCCCCTGCCACAGATCGTGTGATGGGGATCCCCCTGCTTCCGCTTCCAGAAGGTTTGATGGAGGGGTTCAGGGGTATGGTGTTTGCCTGCCTCAGCTTGAAAGTTGAGGACCGCCCTCAAACGGTGGTGGAAGCCTTCAATCTCCTGAACAGTGAAAAAGGAAAGGCTGAAGGCCAAACTTCGATCACCCATGCCGTTCCCTTTGCGGACAACACAAGACAGGTCATTGTGCACCCCTGCACCGAAGCCTCGCTCCGCACAGACGACGGCATGAAAAAGCGTTCTTTCTTGCCCCATGGTGACCCGGATCATCTGGACCTCACCCATTTCAGCAACGGCGTCCTGACTTTTGACTGCAAGGTGCTGGGAACACTCTCCTCCTCCACAAAAAAGCACCTGCAATTGACATACGTCCTGAAAGACGGGTCCTGCGTTGAAATCAAGGGCCTGACCCTTCCACACCACGTGTACCTCTCAGACCTGGATGACTTTGTGGTGGCGATGCATTACCAGATGTGGCCCGGCCTCAACCTTTTTCGCAATGGGTGTGTGGACATCCTTCCTGCCAAAGCCGTGATCGGGGATCTGCTGGGTTTGCGGGCCATGCCCAAAGAGGCAAAAATCGGGCCGGATCTTTCCTTTTCCAGGGTTCCCAGTTGCACCTTCAAAAAAGAACCCAATCAAACGCTGGTGGGGGAGCGTTACCGGGACACAACCCGGCAGGAAGGAAAAACGGTGGTTTTTGACCTGGACGGTCAACCCGGTGAGGTTTGCATTGCGACATTTGACAGCAATCTTGGCTCCACTGGTCCGAGTTGCATCAGGCACCTCACCCAGAAAACTCCGTTCACATTGAACATCTCCGGGTACCTGGGGAGGGTTTTTTACACCCTGACGCCAGAAACGAAGATCGAGATAGGAAAGCCTTTTGACGGTATGGTGTACTTTGATTGACTCGACCTTGCTGTTGGTGTCCCAGATAGGATTAGTTGAGCCTAGATTCGCTGTCGAGCTTAATTATACGTCTGGAAGCATAAAAAATGGCTACATGATACCTGGCGACAGCTACGCCACCTTAACCCCAGGTTGGGTAGGCAGAACGGGCGAGACGCAATGAGGTGGCCGACCTGCTGGTGGAAAAAGGGAAAGCGAAGATGGTGGCGTTGGTGGCCTGCATGCGCAAGATGCTGGTGATGGCCAATGCCATGGTGAAGTCGAAGACGACCTGGACGTTGGATCTTGCGGGCTGACAGGATCAAATGGGTTCACCTCCCTTGACTTTCTTCACAGTGACTCCTGCAAGAAAAATCCCGTCTTGCCCGGGCGTGAGAAGGCGAGAGAATCAGCAAGGGTGGATCTGGCCACCTTGCACCGAGAAGCGCGCCCCACAACTCGGGAGGCACTGCACGTCCGGGGTGAGGGTGGGGTGGTCATCGGGACCGGTAAGGGACCAGGTGTCCCCAGGGAGGTATCCGGTGAAGCCGCAGTAGGGGCACACCAGAAACAGGTGCTCCCTCTCAAAGAACAGGGTGCCGGGTGGGGGCGGCTCCTCACGCTCCAGACGGACCACCCTGGATTGCAGGGTCTGGTAGGGCATGGCGCCTCCTCAAAGTGGCCAAAATGACTGCTGGTCGGGTGTGTGCAGTACGGCAAAAAACACACCCAGAATTTTGATCTGGGTGCAGAAATGGATTTTTTGCGGCGTCACACGGCTGAATCTTCATGAGCTGAGGAAGCCCGTCCACTGTAGGCATTGTGGACAAATTGCACGAAACTGTAGGCGAGATCTACACTGAGGGTAGGCACAAAAGTGCCAAATTCATTAAAGGAGAATCTGCAATTGATTCGAATTCATCTGGCAGTCGCACTGCGCTACACATATCGCCCAAGGCCTGAAGGGTACTTCAGACCC
This sequence comes from Deinococcus cellulosilyticus NBRC 106333 = KACC 11606, assembly GCF_007990775.1. Lineage (NCBI taxonomy): Bacteria > Thermotogati > Deinococcota > Deinococci > Deinococcales > Deinococcaceae > Deinococcus > Deinococcus cellulosilyticus. The sequence continues at coordinate 10,538 of NZ_BJXB01000059.1, forward strand.
CTGCAAACCCTGAACCTGAAGGACCAGCTGAGGCGGATCATGCCCCTCAGGGTGGTGAAGTTGCCACCACTGGTCTTGCTGAGCGGACTGCTCACCTGATGTAGATCCTGGTGGGGTCGGTGGCATTCACCGTGGTGAATGTCCCCTCCACCCTCTGGCCAGTCACGTCCTTCCATCCTCCTTTCCCATCTGGGATGAACACCTGCAGGCTTTCCTTTTCGGGGAGGGCCTGCAGGACTTTTTCGGTGTATTCGATGCGGTCTTTCAGGCCGAGTTTCGCAGGGCCGTTGATGGCCCGAGTGACCGCCTCCCAGTCCCGCTGGTCAGCCAGTTCGTTGCAGCGGTGGTTCTACCAGTAGGTGAGGGCCGCTTCGACAGCGACCTCCACAGTGAGCAGCAGGTCCGGATCGGCAATCAGGTTCACCCCGGTCCACTGGCAGGCCTGCTTGTAGTTGTCCCTCCCGGTGGTGAGGATGAACCGCATAAGCTGATCCGAAATGAGCGTCTAGCTGCCTGAAGAAAATCCGCAAAAGAAAAACAGAAAGTGGCTTTGTGCTGGGGTTCCCAGTGTTACCTGAGAAACCCTGTACTGTACAAAAAGAGGTTCAGGTGGAAGAGACGCAAGCACCAGGTAAACAACCCCCTGCAGACGTGGCTACGGTGCTGCTGGCAGATTCCCTGCCTGTGCAAACGCTGAAGGCCTTGAAAGATGCTGGAGTCCCCTTGCGCTGGGCCCCGTTGGGCAGGGTGTTCACAGTGCCGGAATGGGGAGATCGGGCACAGGCACTGTTGAAAGCTTTTGAGGAATTGACTCCAGCAAACCCTGAGCACTTCTGAGGATCAGGTGGCGTAGCTGTCACCAGGGCTAAAGTAAGGCTTTTTTGCTGAAGGTGACGCCATTTGTTGCGGATGCAAATGTGAGCGCTCACATTTGCATAAAATGTTGATGGCCAATTGTACAGTGGGACGGAAATTATCGGTATAAACGAAAAAATTCTCTCTGGCAAAGGGGATTTTCAGTTCAAAATGCAAAGCGGCAACTGGGAGCCAGAATGCCGCAACCCTCATGAGGGCTTACACCAAGCTTGAGCCCGTGCTTGGTAATTTTTGTCGTCTGACACGACAAAAACGCTTTACAACATGGCATTTAAATGCTATGATATCTTCACCCAGGAAGCGGGACACTTTCTGGGAAAACTTCCGCCAGGAGAGCTTTTCCATGAAATTCATACCTGTCACGACCTATGGCCGTTGGTTCCCCATCGACAGCCAGATCCAGCCCCATTTGCCCAAATTCGTTGATGATGTGATGGTCTCTTACCAGTTTGCCCAGCACATGAAAAAGCGCCCACCCCTGACCCTGTGGATTGACTCCGGAGGGTACGCCACACACAGACCCATTGCCCGGGTGCTGCCCATGAAAGACCGTGCGGGTTTCACCGTGGCCGGAGAGGTCCTGACCCCAGAGAAAGTCTTGGCCTTCCAGGAAAGACATGCAGACGTTGGGTTCACACTCGATTTCATTCTGGTGCCTGACCTTGGAACTGCAGAATGCACCCGCCGTTACGACTGGACCATCCAAAACGCGCTGTGGGCACAACAGCACCGCACGAACATGCGCATGCAGCTTTACGCAAGTGTGCAGGCCCTGTGTCCAACCACTGCCCGTGAAGCCGCCAGGATCTATCGTCAGCAAGGCATGGACGGTATCGGGGTGGGTGGCCTGGTGCCCAGGATTCGAGATTGGAAGGCCCTGACCCGAATCCTGGAAGCTGTGCTGGAAGAAGCTGGAAACACACCAGTTCATGCGTTTGGTTTGGGCACTCCGGCCCTCCTAAAACTGCTGCAGAAAATGGGGGTGTCCAGTTCCGACTCCAGCAGTTACGTGCAGTGGGCCGGATTCCAGAAGAACTGGAAAGGCCGGGTGGCCACTGCACCCCTTTCAGAGGCTGCCACAGTGCGTTTGGCCCTCAGCAACCTCTCGGAGCTGTTGCAGACCGTTGGCCTTCAGAGAATGGAGCCGTTTCAGCAGGCGGGTTGAACCGCTGCAAGCTTTGGTTTTTTAAGGTTTGTAAAGATTGTTACGGGGTTGTCATTTGTAACAACCCCGTAACAACCCACCCGGAAATACCCTTAAAACATGTCAGGAGATCCCTTTACTCTGGTGCTGATTGCAGTCAATGCCGTGGTCTGGGTGCTGGTGTGGCGGGTGCGCAGCCAGATGTTCAAACGCCCTTTTTCAGGGCGACCACAAGAGTAAATAGCCCTTGTTGGAAAACAAAAAATCCCACATGATACTTGGTGACAGCAACGCTCGTCACCATCTTTTTCTGATTTGTCGCATGCCCAGGTAAACAGGGAAGAAGGTCAAAATCACGCAAACACTGACTTTCTGCAGGGTGATGGGACTGCCCTGCAATATCCACATGCAGACCACCAGCAAGGCTGCACCTCCACCCAGCCACAAAACAAGGTGGATCAGGCACAACATGTCCTATTTGATTTGTGCTTTCTGAGACTCTACAACCCTTTGTGACATGATGGATTATGGAACCCCAGACTGGACTGCAAATTCAATCTGGGGTTCTGGAGGTGATGAGAGGCATATTTTATCCCCTCAAGAGAACGGTCATCCATCTCTTTCAGAGAATTACTGCTTTGTTTTGGAGTTGGACAGGAAGTTGATCACAGGAGACACCACCGCTGTCAACAGAAGGCTCAATACAGCCAGAAAATACTCTGGACCCTGCTTGAAGGCATACACCAAAAGTGCAACCACGAGAAGTGCCGCAATAAGTGCGGCAATGATCAAAACGCTTTTTTGCTTCATAAACACCTCCAGAAGGTTGGGAAAAGGCCATAAAGCGGATAGCTGAACTGCTGGTGTATACAGCGTTCACCTCTTTTCGTTGATCTGAATGTATGAGATTACGGTATGAGGGTGTGATGCCTTAACCCGTTATGTGTGAGCCGTGTTGCAACTGGACCACATGTTCACTGTCAGCTGTGTTTGGGAAAGGCCGTTGTGGGGAAGCTGATGGACAAGACATGAGGCTATGGGTCTAACTATGATTGACGAACAACTGGTAGGAAATCCACCCATCAAGCTTTTGTCCTGCTTGTATTTAAATACCATTTCCATACAAATTCAAGTCCCCTATTGAATTATTTGATATTGATAGTATGTTGTTTCGTTATTTGTCCATTTTTAATTTGTGGTAATGAGCCATTAGTGCGTCTCACAGCTAAAAAGCGCCTCCTTAAAGATTCTCACTAAAAATTCTTCAGGGTGCTTCGATTGGTATTATATTGGTATCATTCAAGTGCTACACGATTTCTGCTTGAGCAGGCTAGTTTTGACGTGCCAATCAACATATATTGTTTGTTTTGTTTCTCGGTTACGACAGATGTCAATCTCAATCCTTTGAACCCCATGATCGGAGACCACAGCGGTGGAAACCGACAGGTGGTAGATCTCGTTGAAGATGTGATGGAAATGCGCATCATCAGCAGGCGATACGAAGGTGGCTAGGTGGTCATCAAGACCCTGAATGTCAGAGCATTTGATGCCATGCCCCTGCTTCGGCAATCCTGCGAGATGATGTGGGTCAACATGTGGGTCAAGGCTCCATAGTTGACAGTCGTATAGAAAGGGTCGCTC
>NZ_BJXB01000060.1 GCF_007990775.1 Deinococcus cellulosilyticus NBRC 106333 = KACC 11606
ACTGACCTCAGCAGATATTGAAGAGACTGGAGGCACGAAAAAAAGATCGAATCAGATCCGGTCTGGATCTGACCTGTCGAAAGCCCAGGTTCCATCCCTGTTTGAGCTCCACCAGGTTTTTCGGACACAAATTCTGAATCCTCATGCGTTTGATCCAGGACCATAACCATTCAATGGGATTAAACTCTGGGGCATAGGGTGGCGTGTGAAAGATGGTGATTCGCTTACCAGTCTCACTTTTCAGGAAGGTCTGCACCAGTTTTGCCCGGTGAATGCGAGCATTGTCCAGCAGGAGGACCAGTGGCCCATCCATGTGACGCAAGAGGTGCTTGAAAAATTTCACCACCTGCACCGCTCGAATGGCATGACTGTAGCATTGTTGATACACCTTGCCACCGATGGTCATACCGCCAATGGTGGAAAGGTTGTCCCAGTGCCCATGGGTGGGCAACACAGGCGTTTTCCCCTTCTTGGCCCAGGTCATGCCACGCAGTGTTTTCAAACTGGATCCCACTTCATCACACACCACCAAAGTGCCTTGTTCTGCGGCCCTGTGGAGTTCTGGCAGATTCTCCTTGACCCAACGATGAATTTGTTCCTGATTTCTTTCTCTGGATTGAACAGCAGCCTTCTGAGCACTGTAGCCCAGCTGGCGCACCCTTTTACGAAAATGCTCAGGATGGAAACGCAGATTTTGCGTCAGGTAGAGCATTTCTGTCATCCGTCTGCTGGGCATTTGCTGGACTGAATCCCCAGATTCAGGAGTCCGGCAAATATCGAGGCCATGCCTCGATCAGCAAGAAAGGCAACAGCAGGCTGAGGAAGGCGGCTTACCAGGCTGCAGTGTGTTCAGTCAAAACGCAAAGTTTCTTTTCAGCTTTCTACAAAAGGCTCAGAGCTAAGGGCAAGCCTGCCAAGGTGGCTCTTGTTGCTCTGGCACATAAAATCCTTTGCACGGCCTTGGCAGTGGTCAAACAGCAGAAAACCTATCGGGAAGATTTTCATCGCTTGGAACAGGGTTTTCCAGAGGAACCCCTTAAGTGAGCAAGCTCACATTCTGTCACTACGGTATTTCATTTCTTTCGCAAAGAATTTCGCTGCAGCCTTTAAAATTTCGCGCTCGATTCGCAGCGTTTCGACTTCCTTTTCCAGCTCTCGGATGCGCTTTTCCTGTTCGGTCAGGGCTGGAACGCCTCGCCCGGTGAAGACAGGGCGGCCCTGTTCCTGCGCTTCCTTATGCTTGCGGATCCAGCGACACAGGATTTGGACGGAAATGCCCAGGTCTTCGGCCACTTTGGTGGCGATCATCCCGGGCCCTGTGGCCAGCTGGACGGCTTGAAGCTTAAAATCTGTGCTGTATTTGATGGGCGTTTTTCTCACGGTCTGACTCCTATTCTGACAGCTCAACCTGGAGTCAACAAAACTGTAGCAAGATCAAGGATCTCGAGGGAGGTGCCAGTCATTTCACAGGAAGTCCTGTGCTTCCACAGGTTTAACCTGAAACAAGCCTTCTCAGAAAAAATTGTTTCCAGACAACTGTTATACGCTACTGATTCAACTCAGTAACTGCTACAGGCCACTCCACGGGAGACCCGGATCTGGAGCCAGAACCAGACAAAGAAGAGAAAGGCTACACCTTTCTCTCTCCCCCATTTACTGGTACTTTGCAAGCATGTCCTCGATTTTGCCTATCAGGGATTCCAGGACCACCCGATCTTCTGGGGGCACTTTTTTCCAGATCTTCTTGTAGTTGTCCTGAATGAGGGTCCCTACGGTCTTTTGTTTACCGGCTGTGGGCTTTGTCAGCTTCTGAATGAATGTTTTCAGGTCGTTGACCGTGATGCCAGGGTGTTGCAGGGCATGCTCCATGGCCTTTTGCCTGTGGGTGTCGTCCTTGATGCGGGCAAGCAGCTGGCAGTGGGTGAAAGGAAGCAGGTTGTCGTTCAGCAGTTGCTGCACTTCCACCGGGTAACTCAGGGTCGGAAGGCGGGTGGTCACGAACGTCACAAAAGAAGGGAGTCCCACCTCATCAAAGAGAAACTCAATTTGTGCGATCTGCAGCTGGGCTTCTTCGGTGTCCCGGGCATTGTACAGCTGGTTGAGATGAGCAGCAATGTCTTCCCGCGGTTTTTGCAGCTCTGCAGAAAGCAACAGGGTTCCCCCAATCGCCTCTTCATATGCGTTGGGATTGGACCGCTGGAAGTTCTCAATCAGGCTGATGGTGACTTCATCTTTTTCGTTGACCACATCATCCAGCACCGCAGCCAGAATCTGTGCCTTTCCGAGGTCCTCGTGGGCCTGAAGTCGCCTCTCCCCTGCAATCAGTCGGTAGGTGCCGTCCGCTTTGGTCTTCACCAGCACCGGCGTTCGCAGGCCGTGCTTCTCGATGCTCCTGGCCAGGGACTCGCGGGCTTTCTTGTCGAAGCTGCGGCGGTGCTGCACCGGGCTGCGTTCAATTCTGGTCAAATCAATGTGGATGATTTTCATGTTGTGCTGCAAAATGCGGTCCTTCTGGCTGCTGGTGATGTTCTTACCGCCAGACTGCTGATTGAGACGGCTGATCAAACTCACAGGGTCACCCCCTGCTCTGCACCCACCTGCAGTTGACCGAGCACAAACTCCGCCATCTGCTGCAGTTCCTCCTGGGCTTCTTTCAGGCCGTGGATTTTGGTTTTGCGTTCCAGGCTCGTCACCGGTTGCATCATGTACGAGGCGGCCTCATACACCGTTTCACGCCTGCGGATCCCTTCTGAGAAAAGGGGCACGCCGAGTTCCTCGATGCGGGCACGGAGTTCCCCTTGGAAGTGCACATTCATGGTGCTGGTCGGGTTGAGGTTGGTAAGCAGGTACATGCTGACTTTCAGCCCGGGGTTCAGGGGGTTGATGCGGTCAATCAGGCTGTTGAGGGTCACCAGGCTGGTGTGGCCTTTGACGGTCGGCATCACCGGGCAGATGATGGAATCCGCGGCAATGCACGCCTGCTGAGAGAGTTTCGCTCCACTGGGCGAAGCATCAATGAACACAAAGTCGTACTGGTGTTCTCTGGCAACGTCTCTCAGGGCATTGCGGAACTGGAAGATCTCCGGGGTGGCCAGACGGTCCTCAATATCCACCAGGTTCAGGTTCGCCGGGATCAGGTCAAAACCATGCGCATTGTACTGCGGGTGCACCTCCAGGGGCTTGCGATCCAGCATGGTGGGGAGCACCGTGTGCTCTCTGGGGACGTCTCCGAACCCCAGCCATTCGCTGAGGTTCGCCTGGCTGTCGAGGTCCACCGCCAGGACCTTGAAGCCCATCTTGGAGAGCTGGTAACTGAGTTCGCGGACTGTGGTGGTTTTGGCGGACCCACCGGCGTGGTTGAACAGGGTGTGGATGGACATGGGGCTTGACTCCTTTGCCCGCTGCAACAAAAGCAGGTCTTTGATGGGCACCACAGCGGCAATCTTTTGTCTGTGCTGCGTCACAATCAAGCGACGTCCCGACTGGACTTCGGTGAGGGCCTGGGCAAGGCCTTCCCTGAGGGCCCGGACGTTGATTTCTCTGGCAGCCATGAGTGCAGTCTAGGATTTGTGTACGCAAATTGCAAGAATCATCGATAACAAACAGAAAAGACAAAGTTACTGAGCCAACTCAGTAACTTAAAAACATGGCGAACAATCCTGTTTCACAGAGAAGAAAACGGAATTCCCACCCCGTTCCCATTCTCTTCCTCCAGACTTCCCCCTGCCAGCAACATGCCCACATCCACTTCACTGAGGTGCAAATCGCCCCCATTCCCACCTTGCAGCACACTCCTGGACAGGCGGGCTTTTTTCTCCTGCAAAACCAGGATTCTCTCCTCAATGGTGCCTTCCGTGACCAGTTTGTACACAAAGACGGGTTTGTCCTGCCCGATGCGGTAGGCGCGGTCGGTGGCCTGATTTTCTGCCGCCGGGTTCCACCAGGGGTCAAAGTGAATCACGGTGTCTGCCGCAGTGAGGTTCAAACCCACCCCTCCCGCTTTCAGGCTGATCAGAAAGACCTGGACCTCCCCTGACTGGAACCTCCGAACCTGCTCTGCCCGGTCCACGGTCTGACCGGTGAGCACTGCGTGTTCAACCCCCAGCCGATCCAGCTCCTGCCCGAGCACAGCAAGCAGGGAAGTGAACTGGGAGAACACCAGCACTGTGCGTCCCTCTTCCAGCATCCCAGGCAGGGTGTCTTTGAACCACTCCAGTTTCACCGACCTGCGGACCTTGCTGGCCTCTTCCAGCCGAACCAGCCCTGGGTGGCAGCACACCTGCCGGAGTTTCAGGAGGGCGGTGAGCACATGGATTTGACTGCTGGCCAGTCCTCGCTTTTTGATCTCCTCTTGCAGTTGCTGCTGGGTGGCCACCCGGAGGGTTTCGTACAGGTCCCGCTGCTCACCCCCCAGTTCCAGTTTGATGGTGATTTCGGTCTTCGGGGGTAGGTCTCTGGCCACCTCGCCTTTGGTGCGCCTCAGCATCAGGGGACGCACCATCCTGGAAAGCCGGTCCTGACACAAGGGATCGAGGTCTTTCTCGATGGGGTCCCGGTACAGTTGCCGGAATTCCCCTTCGGCAGGCAGAAGGCCAGGCATCAGGAAGTGAAACAGGGACCACAACTCCCCAAGGTGGTTCTCAATGGGGGTCCCGGTCAGGCACAACCGGTGCTGACTTTGCAGGTGCCGGAGGGCCTGACTGGCCTGCCCCCTGGGGTTCTTGATGTGCTGCGCTTCATCCAGCACGATCAGGTGGTACGGGTGACGCGCGAGTGACACCTGATCTTTGACCAGCACCCCGTAGGTGGTGAACACCACATCCACATTCAGAATGTCCCCCCTGCGTCGGTGACGGGCTGCCCCGTGCAAGGTGAGGGTTTTCAGGGATGGTGTGAATTTTTCTGCCTCGGCCTTCCAATTCGGCATCAAACTGGTTGGGGCCACAATCAGCACAGGACGGCTCAGCCTCCCCTGTTCTTTTTCGATCAGGATGTGCGTGAGCGTCTGCAGGGTTTTCCCGAGGCCCATGTCATCGGCCAGGATGCCGTTCATTCCGGTCTCCATGAGCCTTTGAAGCCAGGAAACCCCCTCACTCTGGTAGGGCCTGAGTTCTGCCTGCAAGCCCTGAGGGGCCTCTATGGGTGTCACGGGTTCAGAGAGCCGCTGCAGGTTTCGAAAGAGCTGAAAGGCCTGCGATGAGCCTTTCCACTGCACTTCCCCGGTGTCACCCGAGAGGAGCCCGGCCCCCATGCGGGGAAGTCGCACGGTCTCTCCGCCCTGGTGGTACTCCACGAGCACCCTCAGCAGGGAAAGAATGCGGGTCAACTCCACCTCCAGAAATCTTCCCTCCCCCACCAGGAAGCACTCCATCTGCGGCTCAACCTTGCCCTCCAGCATTTCTTTCAACAGGTCCGGGTGGTTCCTGATCCAGGTCAGCAAGAGGGGCAGCAGGGACACCGTCTTTCCGGCCACCTCCACCCCCAACTCCAGGGAGAACCACCCGCCATCCTCCCTGAGGGTGCACTGCAAGGGACGCTGGATCACCTCTCCCGGGAAGGAGCGGTCCACGGTCACCTCCCAACCTCTGGCTTTCAACACCGGCACCACACGGGTGAGCAGGTGACCCAGGTCAGCATCTCCCTTTGCTGGTGAAGCATGCTGAAACACCATCCCTGTGTCTCCTGTGGAAAGGGGAGAGAGACCCTGGGCTTGCAGGCACGCAAAGGCCTGTTTTTCGACAGTCATGTCCCGCTCCACCAGCATCAGGCGTTGGCCATCAAAGTGTCGCAAGGGTGGGACCCCATTTCTCGCCAGGTACAGCACATCCACCGGAGGGACCATGAGGGCCCCGTAATCCACCCGCAAAGACAGCTGGGGAATGTTGTGATTGCCCAGACCAGTTCCAACAAGCACCGCATTGAAGGTTGGGGTCCCTTTCACCCACTGGACTTCCACTTGCCTTGGACAGGGGAGGGGAGAGCCGTCCATGCCCTGCAGCACCCGTAGGACCTCCTGAACCCGCTCCGGGGCCACTGGAGGAACTGTCAAAAACGATTGGAGTTGACTGCCTGGATGGGAGGTGAGGACCCGACCAGCCCTGAAGTTTCCTGTGTCCACGTACCATGCCTGATCCAGCAAGAGCACCTGAGCTGCAGGAGCCACCTGAAAGTGAGGGTGTTGATTGCCCCGGGCGTCCAATGCCCAGCCCACTTGGCCTTGCCGTTCCTCACCTGCCTGCAGAGGACGGTCCAGGTGGCCTTTGAGGTACAGCAAGCCTTTTTTCAGCAGGCGGTCCAGCACTCCTCCCAGAGGTGTCCTGGGGTGCAGGTGCTGATCCCCTTTGACGTCCAGCACCTCCCTGAGGAGCCGTCCTTCTTCCTCCAGAGGAAGGTAATGGGTGCGACCAGGCACCAGCCGCTGGGGTTGCAGCAACATTCCTTGCTGCAAGGCACCCAGGAACGGCTCCAGGCGGGGCGGCGCCAGGAACGGCTCTTGCTGACCCAGATCCAGCACAAACACCAGTTGACGCTCCGCAGGGGCTGTCTGGGGCCTGACCTCAGCACCATCTCTGGCGGGTGGAGGGAGCAGAGAAGATCTGAGGGAAGATCGTGGTGTCCCGGCAGCACCCGCCTCCAACAACGCCCACAGTTTCCCCCACCCCTGGCTTTCCAGGTATGTGCGCACCTCCACCGGGTTTCGTTTCCAGAGCACCTGCAGTTTCACCTGATGGGCTTCATGGAGAAGCCCGGACTTCTCCCAGCTGAGTCCAATGGTTTTCAGGTAAGCTTCGTCCGCCGGGACAAGCCCGGATGGGGGTGCCTGCGTGAGCGGGGAGAACCAGTGAAACAGCAAGGCCACCATGTGCTTGCAGGTCCGGTACTCTGGGGACTTCTGCCAGCAGGTGCAAGACCCCCGGAACTGGGCGGGGTTGAGGGTGAGGCCCACCCGGAATTCCTCCACCACCTCTCGCACCACACCGGTGATGGTGCGGGCTGCAGGGAGGGGTTTGCAGGACAACACGTCCCCCTCTTTTTGCAGGACCTGACCCCCTTGCCAGTCTTGAGGATGAAAATGGATCTGGAAGGTGCGGGCACCGAAATCCGGTGGGGGAGACCAGGTCACTTACCCCTCCTCTGGAAAAAGAAACAAGAAGCTTGAGCACAGGGACATGGTTCTTTCAGCTTACAGGATGTGCCGGTCTTACCCTGTCCATTCCTTGCGGACAGGTGTCCATGGTTCCATGCCTCTGGAAGGGTGCAAAGCGGATTGGCATTCCGGGCCTTCAATACCCCTTCCCGGAGGGCAGACGTTCTCAAATACACTGCAGGTGAACCAGATCCTCCTTTGTCGAGGGAATTCTTTTCCTGATTCACCTTCAGGACCTGGCAGAAGCACACGGGTCACTTGGTGGATTCCAGCTTTTTCAAGTGGTGGAGCTGCAAGGTTTCTGTGCCTTTCTGTGGCTGGTCAGAAGAGAGGGTGACCACCGGACCACTTGCTAGATGAGGCAGAGGGATTCAGCTTGGGGGAGGGCAGTCTTTTCGGTGCCCTTCCCCCTTACCGATTAACCTGTGGGGTTTAGAACCATCCTTTACCGATTAACCTGTGGAGTTGACCGATCGCCTGCGTCAAAAAAAGCCCATGAAATCGACTTTTTTGCCTGCATGTGTGCTCAAAAACCCTGCTACCGATTAACCTGTGGAGAATGCCTCCCGAAGTACCGATTAACCTGTGGAATTTCGAGAGTTTTTGAGCAGATTGTGCCCCTCTCGCTACCGATTAACCTGTGGGGTTTTCACCGATTAACCTGTGGGGTTCTGGATCCACAACCCCGATTAACCTGTGGGGTTTTCTCCTGGACCACCGATTAACCTGCGGAGAAACAGGGCAAAAAGCCCGATTAACCTGTGGAATTTCTACCGATTAACCTGTGGAATTTCTACCGATTAACCTGTGGAATTTCGCCGTTTTTTGCCTTCCTGGATTCAACTCTTCCGGTCCCTTTGATGATGTCATTCAGTAGTTATCATCTTTTTTCTTTTTTCAATAACAGAAAGAACATCATCAGTGAATCCGGTAGAATCAAAGTCGATGAGCAAACGGCCTGTCAAAGCCCTGTCCAAACCGGTCAAATTGCATTTCCACGAGATGAACCTGCAACGCCTGTGCCTGATCAGCATCCAGCGTCAGATTGACAAGCAGAAAGACCACTCCTGGAAGATCGTCCATGAAACCGAGGGCGACGAACCTTACACGGTAATGCGTCAAAAAAGGCTTCAAGCCGATAAGAGAATTTTACCTTCTTCTGCTGCAACCTGCAGCGGAGTCTGATACCCCAACGCAGCATGAAGCCGCTCAGTGTTGTACCACAGCTGAAATTTCTGAAGCAGGGCTTTCAGTTCTGCCAGATCCTGTGGATCATGTCGAAAGACCATTTCGTACTTCAAAGTCCGGTTGAGCCGCTCCAGAAGGCCCATCCCACCCTTTTGGGAGGTCCTACACCGCACCCAGCTCCCCAACTCCTGACAATGGGCCTGGAAAGGGGCACTGGTGAAGTCTGAGCCACCATCACTCTGGATCAGAAATTGATCGACTGATACGTACTTCTTTAGCTCCTGGATTCCAGCTTTGAGGCTCTGTAAAGCATTCCAGCTGGACAGCTGCGGAAAAGCTAACGTGGCCAGACACAAGCGGGTTTTGACGTCCAGGACCTGATAGACCCACACTTTGCCTTCTTTGGGGAGTTGAACCATGGTGGCATCGATCTGCACCCTACGCCCTGGTGGCCACTTGCTCTCCGGCAAGGTTTCGACTCTGGGTTTTCTGCGTTTCCGGTGTGGAGCGGGATTTAACTTTTGCTGTTTCAGAAAGTCTCGAATCCACCGCTGGCCCACCGGGAGCCCGGCTTTGACGGCCTGCTGATACAGCTTGCGGTAACCAAAGGTGGGGTGCTGCTCTACCAGATGCAGGACCTGTTTACTGCGTGCTTTTTCTTGCTGTTGCTGGGTTTTGTGTTGCTGTTCCCGATGTAGAAAATCCCTGAGCCGGTGGTACGCCACTTCAGCCAGCTGGGCAAAGCGTCGTAAGGTCAACTGGGGGTAAGTGGCGTACAGGGCTGCGATTTCCCCCACTTTCAGAGCCCTCTGATTTTTTTTGCAATATCCAATGCCAGTTCCTTTTCAGCTAGCAGTCGTTTCAGACGGTCATTCTCGTTCTGCAAAGCTGCACTGGGACTTTCATTTTTGTTGGACAGGGCATTCATGCCCCCCTGCAAAAATTGTTCCTTCCACTTGTATACCAGTGGCTCACTGACTTCATAGCGCCTGGCGATGCTGGCCACTGATTCTTCGCCCTTGAGGACTTCCAGGACGATAGTTTGCTTGAGGTCTGCGGGCCAGTTTTTGCGTTGTTTTCCCATGAAAGTGCCTCCAGTAGGTCATTCCTGTCGATTTCTCTTCAGGTTAGGCCATTTTTGGAAGTCTTTCTTGACGCATTACCATCAAACCTCCTGGTTGGTGTTTTGATGAGCTCAGTCTCTGACGTGTCTGTGGCCTTCACCGCTGGTCAAAGCCCCACCATCTGTTGATGAAGTGGCTGTCGGTGGGATCAAAGAACATCCCCTGATCCACACAGGCCTCCACCGTCTCTGCCTGAATCCAGCCGATCAATTGACCCGCAAGCAAAAAGGCCACGGTTCTGATGCCGTTCTCCCCACTGGGCAGAAGGCTCTGGTGTTCTTGCAGGACGTCCTGATGATCTGTGATCTGGTCTGCATGGAAGTGGCTGGCCAGATCGATCACCTTCACGCCAACAAAAGACAGGTGCACCCTTTCTCTGTTGTCATTGCTCCACTGCTTGAAGGCCACCATCAGGAGGCTGCACTGGTGTGCAGTATACTACCGGAACCGGAATTTGTGGATGTTGGAGAAGGTGAGTAGCATCCAGAACTCCAAAACGTTTTTGACCACAGGTTTCAGTGTGTTTTGACGCAGCAGTGAATCCTGGTTTGGGATTTTGGCGTTCGCGCAGAAGTTCCGGCCGATGACTGAAGCCAAAATAAAAAATTCGGCTTTTCGCCGATTAATATAAATATTGTATCCCGTTATGCAGTATTCGTCAAGCATTATCAGAGCACACTTGTGGGCCGTAAGTCAGGATCTGGGGGAAAATCAACCTCTCCGCGATGCTGGTCGGAGAGGATCATCAAGAACGGCTTGACGCACCAACAGGTGCAAAGCGACAGGTGCAAATCCTGCTGCGGACAAGTTATGTTGCTCCCAAAGCACCCACTGATGCTCAAATCCGCCCTGGAACTCATTGATAAGCTCATGGTGGGGTGCATTGCTCTCAGAGGAATCGTTCGGGTCACCGGCATGGCTCATCAACGGGGTTTTGACTTTAAGACACCCTGACGAAATACCTCTTCGGTTTGAACGCTTTTCTCACCCTGTGTCCCCTGGTGAATGTAAGACCTGCCTGATCCATAGAGGAACCTGGGGTGTTTGTACAATAAGCTGAATTTCGGGATCTGGGAGTCGACGTTTGAGCGTGTGCAGCACCTTTTGGGTCACATTTCTTTTTCCCAGGGCCATCAACACAGCCACCACCTCACCTGCGGCAGTGCCGTGCAACACAAAAGCACCTTCAGATCGGTGACGCATGTGCACCTGAACCCCATTGATGTTCAGGGTGGTGCTGGGCCCGGTGGTTTCCATCAACCTCTGCATCTGGTGCTGGGTGGTGAGTTGCCACTTGACCAGCAGGGCTTCCACAGCAAGACGCACTTTGCACTGGTGTTTCCTTGCCCAGTGTTGGACGACCAGCTCAGGTTTCGGAGGAACGATACCCACCCAGCGGCTTCTTTCGGGTTTCTGGTAGAGGCCATGGGAAGCGCGAATGATCAACGGATCTTTTTCCTGGACCATTCGACTCAGCACCGTGTAAACGCGACTATTGTTCACACCCAGTTTCTCAGCGAGTTGACCCACCGAAAACAGGGTGCCTTTTTTGAGGCGGTGAACATATTGAATGGTGCGTTTACGAAGGGATTCCACGACCACTCCTTGTAAGATTACTGTAGCATGTGCGCATTCGGGTCAGATGATTCCAGCCAGCGAAAGACGTTTGAAGTTGTTAGGATTTTTTTGACGCCCAGTTGATCCGGCATCTGCGCGAAAATTCCAGGGTTCCAGCCCTTACTGCCCATGCGTACGACACACCTTCGCCCAGGATTTGCTGGCGTCCAGCAGGAACCTCGCGGTGGTGCAGGAATTCCTGGGGCATTCCAGTCCGGAAACCACCAGCACGTTTTACGCCCGCCCCCCCTTTCTCTCCTGGTCAGTGCCATCCAGCAGCTGGAGGAACGCTAGGTGTTGCAGGATTTGAGCCCCACGGGCTCCCCCTATGCCCTTGATTACGACGAAAACACACGCAGGGAACTGGAAAAACTCTTTGGAGACGACCATGACTGAATTCTCCAGCCAAAAAAAGATCCTGGAATTGCGGGGGAACAGTTTGACCCTGAGGCACTGAGGGCCTTTCTGGCCCCACTTGTGCGCTACTGCATGACCGGCAAAGACAACCCCTACCTGTTCACCCACGCGGTGGACCACCTGATTGAACGCCTGTCTGCCGGTTCAGGTTTCTTGCAGGACCGCTGGATGAACCTGCAGGAAACCTGGACCCTGGAAATCAAAAAGAAGAGCCGTTTCATGGAGATCGCTTCCTACACGGCCATCCTGCAGATTCCAATCCTGCTCAGGCTGGTGGTGCCCACTACAGCTTCCTGCTGGACTGCTGCTGGTTCTGCTTGGCCCACAAGGCATTGGTGACAGTCCACTCGAAACGCCACCTGCGTTCTTTGGCACCCAACTCCGGGGTAAGCATGAAATCCAGGGTGAAAGCCGTGTCGGCATGTGCTTCCTGAAAAGACAGCACTTAATCCGGGGTGAGCAGTTCGCTGCCCACCTGGATGGCCGCCCGGTCTTGCATGGGGATCAGCCTCGCATCTGACCTGCGGCTCACAAACCCACCAGAGTCCACCATCAAGGCCAGCGGGGGACGTTTCTCCGGGGTCATTTGCAGGGCGTACGGGTAGGACACCATCACGGTGTCCACCAGCCGGGGCAAATAAGGGCGAATCAGATCGTCCAGAGGGTATCGAGGACCAAAAGTGGTGACTGGGATGAATTTCATGCGGTTTCCTCCTTGGGAAAAGTCTGCGAGAGGGCCAGGAAGCGCTGCACGGCCAGCAAATGCTTGCAGTCGTGGCCCCTGCGCGAATCAAGGCAATTGCATTTCCGGGTGAAACCCAGGTTCAGATTCACGGTGCGTGGATCGAACCCCCCCACCTCGAAAACCCCTGGGGTGCTGGTGGGGTGCACGGTGAGTTCCCTTGCCCGCATCGCCCGGTACCAGGCCTGTTCGTCCAGCTGGGGTTCATCCTGGGGTTGCAGCAGCAGGGGTAGGTCTTCCTTGAAGGTCCAGGCACCACAGGACTTCAC
>NZ_BJXB01000061.1 GCF_007990775.1 Deinococcus cellulosilyticus NBRC 106333 = KACC 11606
GATGAGGGGGATTATGCACTGTTACATAGTGACAATCCTTAAAACCAGCCTACGGATTATTAGGATCAGTCAGAAGAATTATACTAGGAAATCAATAAATCTAATATTTAATCGTATATTTCCGACATAAATTTCAGGGGAATATTACTCGTGCGAGCGAATTCTCTCACACAATCATCTCTCTTCCAAATATCAGATATTATTATTTCTAAATTTTCTGCCGTAAATGATTTAATACTCTCAAGAAATAAATCGATTTCCGATTTGTTATCAGTATTGAACTCAATATGCCGCAAAACTCGATAGTCACGCAACTTGCTCCAATTTCGAACTCCTTTAACATTTGAGATCTCTATTCTTTGTAGATGCGAAACGGCAGACACATACACTAAATCGACTATTAAATTACAGTCTACAATGAATAGTTCTTCTAGGGAGGTGGAATCAGATAAAAATTCTATGTTTTCAATATTATTCAGTCCTGAGATATAGAGAGAGCTTAGACTTGGAAATCTTTTCAGGACTGGTAAATATTTTAACTTTGGTAAGCTACTAAGAGTCATTGATAGTATATCCTGAAATTGACCCACAAAATCAATGCTCATAAGCTCTTCTATCCTGTCAAGTGATAGATCCTGAAGCTTATTGCCAGGCTTTGTTACATTAATATTTCTGATATCTTTAAAATCGGACAGTCTTAAGACTTTAAATTTATCACTATTAATGTTCAAATTATCAATTACATCTTGAGTACTACCACTCAAAGTCATTGATTCCAATAATGTATAATTTTCAATAAATCCAAAATCGCTTCCGGTTTCCAAATAGATATATAGATCCCTAAGATTCAAAAATTTACTCATAGTAAGTGAGTCTAATTTTTGAATATGCAACCCTAAACTTAATCCATGAATGTCCTTATTAACTATATTTAATATACCGTTTGCCGCCTCAGGCAAGAAACCTATATCTAAATACTTAAGGGCTACACATTCTCGTATAAAGTCAAAGTTTTCAAGAGAATAGCAACTATGTATTCTTAATAATTCAAGCTTAGAGAAATCCATAAATGAATCTATTTTTTTAAGGTTGGTTAACCTCGTCATACTTAGCGATTTTATATTTTGCAATTTTGGAGAACAGTTTATATCAACAATTTTGTCCAGTTCACGTAAACCTAAATATTCAAGACTAGCCAATTTTCCAATACCTTTAATATCTATTAATCCACCAACATTTTGAATTGTTAACTTCTTAAGGGCAGGAAATACATCAATTCCGTCTATATCTTGCTGATCTCTCATATGATATATTCCAAGAGCACTAATATTTCTCAGATTTGTATTTTTAAATTTATCAAAATCAATATATCCATAGATTGCTATTTGATTGCATTTTTTAATGAGATCCAGGAAAATATCCAAATATTTGTCCCAAAATCTTGTGTATAGACTCATACCTGGCTCTAGGCTATGGATAATACTTTTTAGTATGTCAAGCTCATCATTTTCCAGTAATATATCAATGACCTCTGTGAGAGTAGGATATCGAAAGAATTCACTTATATCAGATTGATCCAACGGGAAAACAATCTCTTTGTAACTTTCTTTAATTTCGTGAAACTTTTCATATCTCGAGAACTCAAAAGCAGTTCTAACACCCCATTCAATTGCATTCTCATCCCACGAGTCATTGTATTTAAGATAAGGAAGGCAGTCCGGTCCACCTCGTACTAGATTATTTATATCTGAATACCTACCAACTGGGATTAAAGCCCTATAAGCTGTGTCTATTGCATCACTAACTTCGCGATTTCGTGTTATGTCTCCTTCTAAGCAGCTTACTAAAAATCTATGGCTATCTTTATCATAAAAGAATCGTTTTGTGAATTCACATATTGCTTTAAGCATAGTTTCATGGTTTCTAGAATTATGATTTTTGGAGTACCATAAGGCAAATTTAATAGTCTCACTCCAAAGATCATTACCCAATTGCTCCAATAACAAAAGCGACTCACCCGAGGAAACATATTCCTGAGCGGCTAAGTACTCTGCTAAAGTTCTATGAGTAAACTCTATTGATCCACCCGATGTTATTCTTAACAATCCGCTTCTCTCTACGAGATCAGATACAATGCGTGAAGCATCATCAATCTGATAATTCTTCCTTTCTCGTGCCCACTCGGCATCAATTTTCTCCTCGAATTGAGCAATATCCATAACAAACTCAGGATTCTTACTTCCTGAATAAGAGAGCATAGTCTTTGCAACTTTTTTAATAATATTATACGCTTGATTACCCTCAAAAACACTTGTAGAAATATTTCTATCCTGATCTCTCTTATATACAAACATAGTTGTAAAAGTATGGTATAACTCTAATCTATTCTTAGGCAATCCCGCGCGTGGATTAGAAAAATTTAAGGCACATAAAGCTGCACAAAGCAAAGGGTTCTGAGCCAATTCACGTAGCTCACGCCTATTTTCAATATTATATATTAATGTATTTTCTATATCTTTGATATTATTCTTTATATCTATAGGTAGTTCAAACTCTGCAACAGCCAGATGCCAATTTCTTATAAAATCGATTATGTCTGGTTTTACCATAGGCAATAGTACTGCATCATTAAAACCGAAAACTTCAAGCCAAGCCACCTCAACAGCAGTAGTACGAGAAGTAACAAGAACAATTATATCTGGAAATTCTGTTATAATATCACCAATACGATTTTTTACACTTTCTCTTCGATCTATAGGGACTTCATCTACACCATCTATCATTAGGATAACGCGACCAGATTCAAACTGTTCTCTAAGCCAACCTACTTTAGGTAGCGGAAAATCTTTACCAGCTAAGTAAGTATAGGAATTTAAGTCGTTTAAATCAAAGGCAGGCTTACTTTCCGACCAATCACGCAATCTTAAGATTATAGGTAGATAACTGGCCCATTCTTGCATCTGGTCATACTCAACTGGAAATCTCCCCAAAGCACAATAAATCGCAATCCATTTCAGCAAAGTACTCTTTCCAGATCCAGCTTCTCCTCTAATTAATACTCGTTTCAGAGAAGGAAGTGTTTCATGAACTCTTCGACTTTCGCTTTTTATGTTATTAATATGCCCCTCTAATTCATCAAATTTGCCATATTTATATAAGTTAAGAATTGATTCTAACTTTTGTTTATCCCAAAATCTTCCGTGGTTCTGCATATATAAACTTAGATAAGCAACCTTAATCTGGTAATTCTTGGAATAGTGATCAAGGTGACTAATACCAAAATCATCAGGGATGTTGATTTTACGCTCAATCTGTTTTCTATATTTATATTCAAAATCATCATTTGAAGTATCCGAGACGCTTAGCATACTAAATACTTTTGCTATCTGTCGTTCTGTCTCACCTATTCGCTTATCCATCTCATGAAAATTATTTAATATTGCTTCTGCGGACATAATTGGAAATTCGGGCATCGATTTAATAAACTCTACAACCAAGTCCGAACTTGATTCAATAATTAGATTCATAAAACTTTCTATCTCTTCATCTCCAATGTCAATATAAGATAATCCTAATTTAAGAGATCTTTTAATTAATTCTGCATCAAGCGCAGTATCTATCCACATTTGAGGGTTAAAACAACTACTAAAGACCTCCCTAGTAATATCTAAAGCTCTCGAAATTTGGTCTTCTGTGAGCTCAACTCTATTTTTAATATAATTGTCCAATTCCCTAAATATTTTTTTCGTGACCTGAAGACTCCATTCTCTTATTATTTCACTATCTTCAGTATTTTTTTCTAAAAAAACCTCATCAATAAACGATTCCAAAGCCGTATCAATAGGATTTTTTACAAACTCTGCGAGATCTTTACCTAAGAATGAGAAGGCGGCACCAGTGATGCACTTTGCTATCAGGCGAAGGTTCTTGTTCCTTGACACATTGACCCTACTTTCTCTAGAAAACAACTTCTATAATTCGTCCGAGACTATGGCTAAGTTTGAGCACGAGATTATCTACTTCTTATATCGAGGAAAAAATAATGTTCTCTCTGGTACTGCAAGTATTCTAAGTTGATCTGGTGTCCAGCCACTCTCCGCAAAACCTGGCCCTCATACCCAGTACCCACCAGAGAAAAGTCGTCATTCACTGCAAACACCCCGTAATCAAACAGCACATGATGATTCGGGCACAAACACAACACGTTGTCCGTTGAATCCGGCCCATTGTGCGGCATCCCCAAAGGCTTGATGTGCGCAGCCTCCGAATACGCCCCCAGAGGCGTCACCAACCTCACCCCGCACACCTGGCAGGTGTCGTCATGCATCTTCTTCACGGCCTTCGTCACCTTCGAATCCCGCTTGATTCGGTTCACCAAGGCCAGACGCCTTTCTGCTTGGGCCGTGGTGATTACCGGTGCAGGAGCATCATCCTCAGGGACATCACTCTGCACCCCTGCCATTGGAGGAACCAAGAAAGGGTCTTTCTCCAGCCGGAATCGGTACACCAGAAACCCACTCTTCCCAGGCTCACACCAGTAATCCGTCACAAAATACAGCCCGTCATAACGGTAATTCATCCCCGAAGAAAGCACCTTCGGGTCCTCCACCCGACGCACCACCCGCACTGGTAAACCCAGCTGCTTGTTCAAAGCCAGGGCCTTGTTCTGGCGGGTGAGCTCCTGGTGGGCCACCTGCTTCTCAGACTCCTGGTCCCGCCCACCATGCCCCGTGTAAATCAGGGTCTCCCCGTCATCAAAGTCATCCTCGTAACCACCAGACACCACAATGGAATCCGCCCCTTCATTGGCGGACCCACTGATCCCAGCCTGCAACGGCTTATGTATTCCCGCAGCAGCCACAGCCTTCCGATCTGGGAACAACGCTCCCACAGGGACACCCTTCACATCACCAAAAACACGTTCAGCCATCTGTTTTCCTTTCAAGTCCTTTGAGACGCAGAGCGCTTCAAGTGCAGCACGTTCTCCAACAGCATTCTTCTGTTCCTCACACTGTCGATGGCATCTTTGATGGGCATTGCCACCAGCACAGCACCCAACAGAACACCCAGCAACACAATGTGAAGGTCACCCAACTTTGGAGTTTTCTCTGAAATCTGGAAGTACAACGCAACCAGACCACCAATCCAGGCAATCATTCCTACAGGCTGAATGCTTCCCAGCAAGAAACCTGTCCTGGACTCAAAACCTGTCTCTGCAGCCATGAAATTCTTTAAGGTGTATTCCAGAACGTCAATGTCGTACTGCAGAAGCTTGCGAATCAAGTCCTTTCTGTCTCGCTGGCCTTCACTGATGGAGAGCAGAAAATCCCGGTGTGCATTCAGAAAAATCTTCAAGAGGGGTGGCAAGGTTCCATACAGCATCACCAATCCACCCATAACGTAGTAAGCCAAGGACAACCAGAGGGCAGCCCAATTCCACCAAGGGGTGACACTCACAAGAGAAACCCACAATGAAAGTGCTCCCCCTGCAAACAACACCAGCGGCCATGCAGTAGAGGTGGGGACTTTGCCATGAAGGTAACTCCGGGGTTGTTCTTCCTCGGGCACCAAAAGGTTATGGATTTCCTGAATTTTGTCGAGCTTGTCATTCCAGTTCATCAGTAAATCTGCCCCTGCTCAGACCGAATCAAGATCTGGCCGTTGTGTTCCTCCAGCTTCAGAAGGGCATACGCCTTCCCCTGCAGGGACTTCGAACCACTGCGGACCCGGTAGGTATAATCAAACCGCACTGTGCGGGTGTCCGAAGTGGAAGCCAAAGTCACCACATCCGAAACCCGCTGGTACTCCCGCACCGGCCACCGGCTGAAGTACTTCCGTTTGTCCTCAAACAAGAAGTTCTTGTCCTTCCACCCCGAGTCGTAATACTCCACGCTCTCCGCATACAGGTCCATACTCGGCGCCAGGTCATTCCTCTCCCCCATACTCAAGTACTGGTCCGTGAAGTCGAGCACCTCCTGATCCGTCATGTAAGGTTCTTCCACCACGGGATCCTCAAAGGAATCCACCACCGGTGTAGCAACCACCTCAGGAGTTGGTGTCTCACCATTCACGATGCCCGCCTCAGAAAGCTGCAGGCACTGAGAAATGGTCTCCTCTTTCAGTTCAGAAGCACGATCCCAGACATTCTGAAAGGCCCAGTAAGTTCCGTTCTGATCTGGATCTTCCCTGCCATTGATCCGCACGTAATTCCAGTAAGCGTTGTCTGCCTTCCGCTCACACGCCGTCAAGTACTGCGCCTTCTGAGATTCCCGTTTGCGGGCCTCTTCTTTGTCCTGACGCTCAAGCTTCTGTTTGCTGAGTTCCAGGTCCGTCTGGGCTTTCAGCTTCTCCCGCTCCAACTCAATCAGGGCCTGCTGCTGAGCAGGGACCGTCACCAGAAAGTGGTAACCGACAATGCCAGCCACCAGGACCAGAAGGAACGCAATCACCCACAATGCAGGATGGTTTGATTTCACCTCAGCTCACCAGACCTGAAAGGAGACATCAATCTGGCGTGCTCCAGTGCACAACAAACCCACCTGAAGTTTCGCAGCATCAACGGGACCCACCTGGCAACCCACCCGGTCCAGGTTCGCCAGCGGGAAGAACAGCTTCCCTTCCTTCAATAAGGGCGAACCCACCAACATGACAACAAAATTGCCGAAGACCGCTGTTTGCTGCCCAGGTTTGATGGTCACCTCCTGGCCGTTGAACTTCCACACGTAAACACCCTCAGATACGGTCAAAGAAGACAGCTCACCGAGGGCCTGATGGATGTCCTCCAAGGCAGCATAAGAGTAAATCTTCGGTTGGGGTTGAAAGACTGGAGTGGAAGCAGAAGCGCTGGGTTGATTCGGGCAGTACGTGAAGATCCCCAGGTCACCACACACGTAAGAGCCCGTGTCACTGGGGCAGGAGTGCCACCTGTGACAACCATCCCGGTGCGCAAGTGCGTCGGTACCGAAACCCACCACTCCCACACCGAAGATCAGGGGAAGGAGGACCCTGCGAAAAGAATTCAGGGCTGAGAGATCACCAAATTTCATACGTGACCTCGGCGTTCCCAGCTTTGGAGCACTGGATCAGCATGGTCTTCCCGTAACCATCCATGCTGGCAATTCCACACCCCACACTGGACAGGGACTTCACCGGCACAAACACCCTGTTTTCCTTCAAGTAAGGCGCACCCAAGAGGGCGAACTTGCTGGAACCGAGTTTTGCGGACTTGCTTCCCAGCTGCAAAGTCAGGCGTTTGCTGCCCACTCCCAGCACGTAACTTGAGCCTGATTTGTAGAAAGTGGCTCCAGAGAGTCCCTTCACCAGGTCACCCACAGGCACGTAAGCAATTCCAGCAGTGGCATACTTCGGCTTCTGGGGTTTCGGTGGAGTTGGAGGCGTGTAAACCTTCGGTTGACTGGTGGCCGGAGCCACTTCAACTTCTTCCTCATACCCACCACAGCCAGAGGTGTACCCGAGGTCACCGCACACGTAAGATCCAGTGTCGCTCGGGCAGGAGTGCCAGCGGTGGCATCCACTCCGGTGAGCTTCTGCATTCTGGGAGATAAAGAACAGGCCAATGGTCATCAGGGCTGCAGATATCAGGGGTGCAGAAGTGCGCATATTTCAGCTTACCTTCAGTTTTTTGCTCATCATGTGTTCATTTTGGCTAGGTGTAAACCCTTAGAAAGTGTCATTCTGAATCGAAATAAAGGGGTACTCCCTCCCTACCCCCCCTACCCT
>NZ_BJXB01000062.1 GCF_007990775.1 Deinococcus cellulosilyticus NBRC 106333 = KACC 11606
CAACCCAAGTTTTTGGTGAGGCCCAAGCTACTGCAAGGAGCTCTCAGCAACACTCCTTAATTGCTTTTTTGTGAAAGTTTCATACTATAATGGTATTTGGAATACGTTTAGAACGCATTCTTTGGAGGTGTCATGAAAAAAAATAGCCCTGTTGGGGATGATGGGGGTGCTGGCAGGTTGTGACCAGTTGCAGCAGTTCACCGGGAGCGTCCCACAACCCAAACCGCCCAAGCCCCTCAAAGTCACCCTGAACAATGAAAGGTGTTTCAGCATGGTTGCAGAGGTCAGCGGCCAGCACGACCAGGTGCAACTGTTGATCACCAGCCCGGACGTGGCCTTGAACGATTCATGGTCCCGCACCATCAGCACGGAGGAGTTGGAAGGACTCGGCAAAGTGCAGCTGAAGGTATCATGCGTTGTGAGCAGTCAGGAGGGGTCCAGCACCGGGTACAGCGTCACCGAGCACCTGCTGAGCCCAGACAAAGTGCAGACGGTCACGGTGTATTCCCCGGCCAGGGCCAAGAAGCAGAACCTTGGGGCACGCACCGAATACAAAGCCCCGGTTCCTGCAGTGGTGCCGCTGGATGAAATTGGTGACCTGCCTCCTCCTCCCCCACCGCCGCCACCCCCACCCACCTTCAAACCGTTGAAAATCACCTTGCAGAGCACCAGCAAGTGCACCACCATGCAGGCTGTGGTGACCCTGGTGAAAGACAGCGTGGAGAGCAGCACCATCGAGGGCCCTGAACTGAACAAAGGAGAGAAGTGGGCCAGGACCTGGACCAGCGAGGACCTGAAAGGCTACCAGAAAGTGCGGCTGCTGGCCCGGTGCCAGGTGGTGATAGAAGACAGCACGACTGAGGGGTACGGCATCACAGAGCACCTGCTGAGCACCACTGAAGAGACGGTGCTGGACGTGGCCGATCCTTCCAGTGCTGTGAAGCTGGAAAGGCGTGTGGAATACAAGAATCCTGTGCCCACCGTAAAGCCTTTGGATTGATGAGCGACTTGAACCCTGCCGAGGCTTCAGAGGTGATCGATTTCCAGGGACCGTTTTACATCTATGCCCTTGATGGGCACTGTGACTGGAATCCTTTTCGCAAGTGGTTCAACACCAATTTTGGCGAGATGCGAATCCAGGTTCACTTCCAGACGTTTTCTGAGGCTGTGCAGTACATCCTCGCAGACGAGGACCCCTGGGAATTTGCCATTTGCTTTGAGGGGGAGATCTACACCGGGAGCGACTTTTATCCCCTGGTGCGCACCTGCATGGAGTTGTGTCTGGAGAAGCCCCTGGAGGATGGCAGGTGTGACAACCCGAAGTGCAGCTGCGGTTACGAGTTCTGACCAGGGGCCCATGGAATTGGGGTGCAGCAACCACCCCAATTGCTATTTTCTTATTTAAATAATAAAATGGATGAACCGGGTGATGGGACACACCCGGCAAATCCACTTCACCAGGAGATCCATGAACAGACTTCACAGCTTCAGATTGTTCGTCCAGCGAAACCTTACTTTTCCATTCGCCATCCCCACAACCCCACGCCACCAGCTGCTTGCTTCACCACGCCTCTGCCCGATCCGGGTTCAGGTCACCGTGCCCAGGCGTCACCGGAGCAAATGATGGACGATGCCGACTTTGAAAGCATCAAAGCGCAGTTGATGGCCTCAGGGCTTCCTGAAGCCCAGGCCCACGAAACTGCCCTCAGGATCATTTACGGCTTTAAAACCGTGCAGCCCGGCATCATTTACGGGGTGGAAGACGATGATGATGTGGGCCGGATCTGGAAGCGGGCCCGTCGCGCCGGGGCCACCAGGCTGGTCATGGAAATCAAAGTCAAAGACGATGGACACCTGCAGGTGCTGATCCTGGAAAGGACCGGGGAGAACCCGGCAAACCCTGGAGGCAATTGAGGGCCCACCCAGGGCTGTTTTCTTATTACAATAAAGAAAACCACCCGGCCAGGAGTCCTCATGTCCGATCAGCCCACCCCAGACGACCAGGAGCAACCCAAACGGAAACGTAAAAAAGGCGGAGGCAGAAAGCGGCAGGCCAGCGCCCCAGCCACCCCTGAAAACCAGTTCATGACGTACCAGCCGCAAATCATCCGGGAGGCTGTTGCAGCCTACACTGTCAAAACAGGCAAATCTAAAAGCAGGATCGTCGAAGAGGCCCTCAGGGCCTACCTGGACCTTCCTCCCTTGCCAGAAAACCCAAACGAATACCCAGAGTCCCCCTGAACACGCTCTTTTTTCCTTTGCGGATTTTTGATGGCCTGTCCAGCACAGGCAACCCAGCTTGGCAACCCCATGACAACCTTGCATTTTGTAACATTTTTGTGATCAAACAGGAGTAACTGTCTTAAAAGTCAAGGGGCAGACCTTGTAGAAACATATTTTTGAGGCTGTTGGCTCTCTTAAGACCCAGGTGGCATAGCTGTCACCTGGAATAAAGCTGTCTTTTTTCATCCTACCCAGAGGCTGACCTGTTTTAAAGCTCGGCTACCGAACCTCGTAAGCAGAATAATGCTCTCTTAAGTCTGGCTAGGAAGTATCACCACATGACCTGAATGAATCTTAGCCGCATAGGAGGCTTTTTCTGCCTCGTTCTCGTTGAAAAAGCTCTGATCAGAGCAAATGTATAGGCTTTCTCGTTTCAGTACGAAAACTAGTCCTCGCTCTAGGAAAAAGGCATGTCTGCCTCAGAGACCGTCCGAAAACGCTCTGGGTGGGACAGAATGATGGTAAGTTGGTAAAATACTGTCTGTGACGAGAAAGAACTATTCCAGTGACCTCACTGATCGTGAATGGGAACTGCTTGAACTCTTGATCCCACCCACCAAGCCCGGTGGCCGTCCCGCTCGCATCCAAAGACGAGAAATCGTTTGTGTGTTAGGCGAGGTCTCCCCACAGGTGGGAGAATGAGCCTGTCACGCCTCCTCGAGTCGACAAGCCTGGGGAAATTCTGGGTCTTCAAGGCCGTGCTTTAAATGCTGGCCGACTCGGGGGTTTTTGGTTCAGACCGAACAGTATTCAAGGCAAAAAGCCTGCACACAATGCTCTGTCAACTGAAAACTGGGCTGACATTTCTCCCTCCAGGAGGTCATCCATGTTTATTCTTGGCATTGACGTGGGCAAGTCAGAGCTCTATTGCAGACTGCTTCAGACCACCGAAAAAGGCGTAAGCAAGCTGGGCGGCATCCAGATGTTTCCCAATACAGAAGAGGGACGCTATTGCCTCAAACAGTGGCTGGAAGGCCATCAAGCCCTGGGCGACACCACCCATGCGGTGATGGAGGCGACAGGAGTCTATTCCCAGCGGATCGCCCATGCCATTTACACTGCGGGTTGCCAGGTCAGCGTGGTCAATGGTGCTCAAATCAAGTATTTTGCCCGAACCAAACTCAGACGGGGAAAAACCGACAAAATGGACGCAGAGCTGATTGCCCAGTATGGCCTGATCATGAAGCCAGCCGTGTGGCAGCCCACCCGGGATGAATTGGAACACCTCCGTGCCCTGATGAGCGAACGAGACGCGATTCAGACATTAATCACGATGGAAAAGGGTCGCCACCATGCCATGGACCATCAGCAAAATCCGTGCCTGACCGTGGTGGAACGTTGTGAAGCCCGACAGAAGTTGCTGGGGGAGCAGCTGGACCAGGTAGACGAGGAGATCAAAAATACCATCCAGAACGACGCTATCCTTAAAGCCCAGGTAGACTTGCTATGTTCCATTCCTGGTGTGGGTCTACTGACGGCTTCGATTCTGCTGACTGAAACCCATCACCTGGAGAATTTAGAAACCGCTAAGCAGTGGGCGGCTTATGCAGGTCTATCTCCTGTGCCCAGGGAGTCCGGACAATTCAAGGGTCGGACGACGATTTCCAAGGTGGGCAACAAAAAGATCCGCAACATCCTTTATCTGTCAGCCCTAACAGTGTCCAGGATGCACAACGAGCAAACGGAGTTCTACCAGCGCCTGGTCGAGGCTGGTAAGCCGAAGAAAGTGGCTTTGATCGCTCTGGCCCGTAAAATCCTCAGGATATGCTTCGCGGTGCTGCGCTCAGGGGAACCTTATGCAGCAGGCCACCGGAGTCAACCGGCTCTGCCGGCTTGACTCCGGTGGCCAAACACAGTATTTAATGCCTTGCTCTACGTGCTCTGTGAAGGCATCTCATGGCGGGCCATGCCCCATAACTTTTCCCATTGGAAAACTGTTTATGAATACTTTCGCGTCTGGAAGAGAACCGGCGTCTGGGAAAAGGCCAGTCGTCAGCTGGTGAGGACGTATCGCAGCCTGGAAGGACGAAATGAAGACCCGAGTGCAGCCGTTTTAGACTCCCAGAGTGTCAAAACCACCCAAAAAGGGGGCTAGCAAGGGCTTTGATGCAGGTAAGAAAGTCAAGGGACGCAAGCGTTTCTTGTTGTGTGACACGCTAGGAAACATCCTCCATGTAATGGTCTGTGCTGCCAGTACCCAGGAACGAGAGGGTGGAAAAGTCCTGCTCGAAGCCGCCAAAGAGAAGTGTCCTCGCCTAGAGACGATCTTCGTAGACAACGGCTACAACGGAGAAAAATTTGAAGACTGGGTCCTGCAAAAGACTTCCTGGAAGGTCGAAGTGGTCAAGCATGCATCTTCGTTCAGCCGCTATGCGGTCATTGTAGGTAGCGAAATTACGGCTGAAGCCTACCAGGCAGCCATTGCCAAATGGAAGACGGGCAAGAAAGGCTTTGTGGTGCTGAAAAAGCGCTGGGTGGTGGAACGGACCAATGCCTGGGTGGTGCGTCATCGTCGCCTGCGAGTGGACTACGAGTACCTGCCTGAAACCACAGAAGCCTGGATCTATTTGGTCAACATCCGACTGTTGATTCGTCGTCTAGCAAAGCATTATCTGGAAAATGGCAGTGGGGCCCCATTATACTGCTGAAGTGTTTGACACCCTGGAATTGCAGAAAACCAGTCTGCCCCTGAAGGAAGAAAATGGCGTCTCCAACTTGATGTACCTGGATTTCATCCTCAACGGCGTTTCATTAAAGGAATACCTTCGTTGCGAAGAAGCGACGGTGCGCGCCACCCTCTTCAGAGGGCAGTATCGGCCTCCGGTGCGCGATTTTTTAACGCGTCTCAAACAATTTAAGCCGAGCCTGCCTGATTCCAGGGAAGAGATTTATGTGTGCCCTTTTTGTGCAGATCTTGCGTGTGGATCGGTTACGGTTCAAATGGTCATGACCGATGATGCGGTGGTATGGAAAAATTTTGGCTATCAGGGGTCTGAAGAGAAGTGGACGCCACTGGAACCCGCCTTGGAATTCCGGTTTCAAAAAGCTGCTTACTTTTCCTCATTTTATGGACTGGCTCCTCAGTTCAAAGCGTTGGTGAATGACCAGGAATGACCTTTTCGGACGGTCTCTCAGGGAAAATAAGCGTAAATGCTGGTATTGGCGAGTTTGGAAGAGCAAAAGTTGAAAATTGCGATTTTTTGTGTTCAGCTTATTGATCTTTGCATTGACCACTGAGCCTCATGGTCTACGTGTGAAACGGTGGTGCTATGGGCTGGCTTCCACCACACCTCACCCGCCAACAACGTGAAGCTCGCAGACTGCACTTCGCTCAAACCCTACAACACACCCAACTCCCAAATCGGCATCTCCGCGAATACTACGGAGTTTCCAAATCAGGCCTGCATTACTGGAAACAACGTCTCAAAACGGCTGGACTTGAAGGTTTAAAGGCCAGAAAAATCCCTGGACGACAGTGCAAACTGACCGCAGAACACCTCACAACACTCAAGGACCTTCTTCAGGAAAGTGCCCTTCAACACGGCTATCCTGACCCCACCTGGACCTGTCGGCGAGTGCGGGACCTCATTGGTCTGCGTTTTGGCATCTGGTATCACCCCAGCCATGTTTTCAAGATCCTGCGGCGACTGGGTTTCTCCTATCAGAAGCCCGAAAAACGAGCCATTGAAAGGGACGAGGCCAAAATAGCGGCCTGGACAGAACAAGTGATTCCAGAGCTTCAAAAGCACACTCAGAAGGGAGCCACCCTGGTCTTTCTGGATGAAAGTGGAATCAGTCTGAAAACCACCACTCGCAAAACCTGGGCGGTCAAAGGTCAGACCCCGCTGATCAAAACCAGAATGAATTGGGAGAAGCTATCGGTGATTGGCGCGCTGACCCATACGGGTCACTTTTACCAACACACCTTGCCTGGTGCTTGCAATGGGTCGAAAGTCGCTCAATTTCTGGCTCATCTCCTGAAACACCTGCAGGGAGACCTCATGGTGGTCTTGGACAATGCAGGAATCCACAAATCCCGACCTGTGCAGGATTTACTGAATAAGCATCCCCGCATGAAGCTGGTGTTTCTTCCCCCTTACGCGCCAGAACTCAATCCGATCGAGCCGATCTGGGCTGTCGTGAAGCACCACATCCTGGGCAATCGGCTGGCCAGGACATTGAAGGACCTCAAAAGCTCTCTCAGACCTGTGTGGACCCGGATTCGGCGTCTGGATCTCCAAAAGGTTGCAACCTCAGGCATGTGGGAGAAGATCAAAGCCTAGAGCAAGGCGGCCCGTCGGAAATCAGCGAAGTCAGGTTTGTGGCGATGGAGTATCTCCTCAAAGGCATCAGGACCCTGATCCAGAATCAACTGGCGTTCAGATTCATGGATGGGAATCACCCACAGGGTTTGAATTCGGAGGTTGGCAAATTTGAGCTGTCCCAGAGGGTCTGAAGTGTAGATCAAAGGGTCATCTTCATATGGGTAAGTCAGATACACACTGGTCATGGGTGATCCACCTCCAATGCCGTGCTGGCGACTGATCACCAGGGTTTCTCCTGCGTCCAAGCTGCGAGAGATCAGATAAGGGACCTGGGCAATCCGAAACAGCAAGTCACAGCACACCCGATCCATAGCCTGCTTGCCATGCATCAGGTATTCATAGCGGACCCCGAGATCATCTCCAAATTCAGCTTGACTGCCTGGGACGACATTGCGGCTGGCACCATTGGTCATGTAACGCAGATAACTTTGGGAACTGGGGAAGGTCATGACAGCAAATTGGGGGTCCAGTGCGGGATGTTGTTTTTGGGGGACGATCACCTGGCTGGGTTCCCCAAGCCACTGTTTGACATGGTGGAGCATGGCTCCTCTAACTTCTTCTGGGTGGACAAAGGGGGCGGAATCCAACGACATGCCTTACCGTAGCAGGTTCTTTCAGCCACTCGCCGGGTTCGTTCATCACTCTGTGCAAAGATCAATAAGATATGACTTCAGAGCGAGCAGGTGAACTCCTCAACACTAGTGTCCAAGATGGTATCCTACGCATAGGAGAAAAAGCATATTTTTTAAGAAACATAACTTCAGTCAATGTTAAAGAGGTATACGTGCCAGCTAAATATTCGTATCCAAGAGTGATAAAATCAAACAAGATTGGCTGTCTGTATCCCTTTATTGTTTTTGTAATTTCTAATTTCTTAATTAAATATATAGGCGTATATGCTTACATCTTACTGATTGGATCTGTAATTTTCTCTATATCGATTTTTTTCTATACTAAAACAATTATATTAGATCCAGGTGGTACGGGATATATTTTAGAAATACAGACCAATTCGGGTGTTCAAGAAATTTTAGCATCAAGAGACAGAAGCACTGTCATATCACTTGCGAGGCAGATCGAAGAAGGAGTTTCACTTTTGTGACAAATCGACC
>NZ_BJXB01000063.1 GCF_007990775.1 Deinococcus cellulosilyticus NBRC 106333 = KACC 11606
TCATGTTAAGGGCAAGAGCAGCGTTTTGCTGTGTGCCTCCTAAAGCTTGGTATATTTTCACGAAAGAGGGAGGGTTTTCCCCTGCACATTTTCGCTGGTGTCCTTGCTTGAGCCACTTGCCTTGGTTTGGGCCTGAGCTGGGTGTTTTGAGGGCCTGCGATTTTTCATGTGTCGGTTGAAATTTTGAGTTTTCTGTTCAAATCTGTCGTTGCCTTTATAGAATCGACCATGGGATTTTCCAGATCATGACACTGCAATATTTTACTTCTGGTTTCCATCTCTTGAAGAAGTATTCCTTGTTTGTCAATACATGAAAACCCTGATCTTATAAAAATTGGAATTGATTCAAATTTCCAATCCAGCCGTATGAAATGATTTCGGCATTTCGTATGCTGTTTGGGTGTCCTCTACACCTGACAGTCCACCCATCGGCGAAATCTACGGAAACCGTTACCAAACGACCCACCTGATCAACTCTGGGAAGTACAGTGTGGTCCTCAAAGCCACCGATACGCTCACAGAAAACGCCTATGCCATCAAGTTGCTCCCCTTGCACGGTCCAGATGAGGGCCTGGTTCGCATCATGTTCAACAAAGAACGCTCGGCCCTGGAGAACTTCAGGCATCCAGCTGTGGTCGAACTTCAAGAAGCTTTCCTGTACCACGATGACCATTTCCAGACAGAAACGGCTTGCCTGGTGCTGGAATTGTGTGGAGACGGAAGCACCCTGGAGCAGCACATTGAAGATGCAAAGGCACGGCCTCACCGCCGAAGGCCTCTGGAATGGCGGGTGAAGCAACTCCTGCAACTGCTTGATGGCATCCGAGAAGTGCACAACCTGAGGATCCTGCACCGGGACATCAAACTCAAAAACATTCTCATGGACCACCACCGGGGCACCTTGAAGCTCTCTGATTTCGGAGTGGCCCGCCTCACCCAGCAATTCGGAACCCGTCAGATGATGACCCTGAGGGGACAGGACCACTTCAGTCTGCCCCATGCTGCGCCTGAAGTGCGCAACTACCAGGCACAAGGGGAAGGCACCGACTGGTACTCATTTGCCCTGGTGGCAGCAGAATTACTCACTTATCAAGTGGCCAGAGAGGATTTCACCCCAGATGATTTTTCGGCTTTTCTGGAGCCCCTGTCCCAGGAGGTTGGGGATGCGGGTTTTGCGGGTTTGTACCAGGTGCTTTACCACATGCTGAGTCAGCCCCTCAATGCCCGCCCGGAAGCAGGTGAACTGGAAGATGCCCTCAAAGGTCTCCTCGATGCCAACCTGATGCGTCAGGACACCCATGTGTTTTTTTCATCCAGGATCATTTCCCGCATTGCCGCAAACTTGAACCTTTCTTTGCCTGAGTTTCTGGCCAAGCTCAACGATGGCTTGCGGGTGGACATTGCCTTTCAGGACGACCAGCGCCAGATGCAAGTGGACCTGTACGGTCGGGAGGTGCATGCCCGGGCAAATCAGGCGGGGGACAACCTGGAAGTCATCCGTTGTGATCTCATGGGTGACCCCAAAAAGCTGCAAAAAAGGCGAGAAGCTTTTCCAGTGGCATACCGCATTGTTCACCATGCCACCCGTGACGCCGCTGATTTTCTGAACGAAGTCTTTGATTTGCTTCAGGACAAGAAAGTTCGGCTCACTGCCGAAAACAGGCGCAAAGCATACCTTGAGCTGTCCGAGCGCCTGCTTGACCTTCAACAGCAACGCAATGGACAACTCTGGGTGGACCTGTTGCCCATTCAGGTCACTGGTGGTCGGGGCGCAATTGAACAGATCACACCTGAGATGCACCTGGATGGCAGCAACCACGTCACCTTTCAAATCACGGCTGCCACCAACATTGAACCTCAGGACCTCAAACTGGGGTTCGAACCGATGGAAAACCTGGGCAGCACCCTGAAAGTCTGGACAGAACTGCTGGGGGGCGACATTGACATTGAACTGAAAAAAGCCAAAGGCAAACAAATGTTTGGCACCATCGTGGGCATTTCAGAAGAAGATCAGACCTTCACCGTCCGCATTGTTGGCAACCACAAACTCAAAACGGAAGAACCCATCACCTGCTTTGCCTTCAATCGGCTGGTGATGCGTGCCATTGAACGGCAGAAAATGGCCATCCAGGCCTTCATCAGTGGACAGACGGCCAACCCCAGGTTGCCCCAGTTGATCCTTGACCCAAACACCAACCGCTGTTTCCCCGAGCGCCAACTCAGCCTGATCCAGCAACACCTGCTGCCCCGCAATGAAGTGGAGCATCTGGTGAAAAGCACCCTGGGTGCCAGGGACTTCTACCTGATCCAGGGTCCCCCTGGGGCAGGCAAGACCACCACCATCAAAGAGGTGGTGGGACAGATTCTGGACCGAGAACCTGCGGCCCGCATTCTGATCACTTCCCAGAACAACGATGCGGTCAACAAGGCTGTTCGGGAACTGCAAGACCTTGCCAGTGACCCGAATCGGCCCCGGGCCTGGCGGTTCCTGCGGGAAGTCAGCAGGAGTCGGGCCGCCGAGAACGACCTGTCATTTGAAGCCACGTTTGAGGTGTGGTCGCAGACCACATTGCAGAACTCACAGGCTGTCTTGCCGGAATTGGAAACCCTGGTGGACTCAACAACCGTGAATCTGTCAGGCCTTCAGGAGACCCTGAAATATTGGCATGAAGAACTTCACGTTGCACCCACCCTGAAACAGGATTACCTGGCGAACATCCAGATTTTTGGGGTGACCTGTTTGCTGCTTCCGGTGTTGTTTCACAAGTACTCCCACCTGCAGGACATGCATTTCGACTGGGTGATTGTGGATGAAAGCGCACGGGCGCATCACAGTGAGCTGCTGGTGGCACTGGTGAAAGGGGAGCGTTTCGTGCTGGTGGGAGACCAGAAACAACTCCCACCCCACATTGAACAAGAAGACCGCGATAAGCTGCTGGAACACTACACCGAGCAGCAGGTGAAAACCTCGATGTTCCAGCAGCTCTTCGATCAGCTTCCAGCCTCCAACCGCACCCGCCTCAGCATGCAATTCCGCATGCATCCTTCCATCGCAGAGTTTGTCAGCAAGCTCTACTACGAGCAGGACGGTTTGATGCTCTCCTCAGGAGCAAACACTTCAGCAGGTAGGGTGCCCATTGCTGCCCTCAACCGTGACAGCCGGGTGTTCTGGTTTGATGTCAAAGGAGCAGAACAAACAGGCAAGGATGGCAAGAGCAAACTGAACCACCAAGAAATTCACAAATTAAGCAGCCTGCTGGTCCGCCTGAACCAAGCCTGTGAAACGACAGGGGAAGTCCTGGATGTGGCCATCATCACCCCCTATGCCGCTCAGAAAGAACACCTGCTCCAGCGCATTGCCCCCAACCGCCCCCAGGCGTGGAAACACCTGCGCATCAAAATCGATACGGTGGATGCTTTTCAGGGAGACCAGGCGGACATTGTTTTCATTTCCACCGTTATCACAGCTGGACGGGGTGCTCAACGCTGGGTGGGCGACCCCCAGCGTCTGAATGTGGCTTTCAGCCGAGCCAAACGTGCGGTGTTTATTTTCGGTGACCTTGATCGGGCTGCCCAGGACCCTGAACTCAAACGGGCCATTGAGCTGATTCCACAGGCCAATCGCATTCCAGGAGCAACTGCATGACCCAGTCAAGCCAACCCTTCGCTGAATATCCCATCGCCCTTCCTGTGCTGGTCTGGAAAGCTGACCTGGTGTGCCGTTGCAACCGCAAAGTGGCATTGCTGGAAGAAGTGGTGTTGCGGCTGGTGCGTGATGGAATCACCACCATTGAAACCATGACCCAACTTCTGGGCTTCAATGACACCACCATCGTCCAAAAGGTGGTTTCCCGCCTGATTCACGTCAATGCCCTCACTTACGATACCGACCTGGTGCCCACACTGACCCCTTACGGAACGGATGTCTTAAGTGTGGCCAGCATTCAGGACATCCGCACCTTTGAAAGCATGGTGATTCATCAGGATCCCATCCTGGGTGACCTCAGCTGGAAAGACGAAAAGGACCTGCAGGCTTACGGAACCCTGCAAGAAAACCAGCCTGAGACTTTCTTCATTGCCGTTCCCTTTCAAAATATTGACCTGGACCACCGGGAAGTCCAGGCACTCTTGCAGCGTCGCAGTGAACCCCTCCAAACCCACCCCAATGGCCTGGATGTGACTCAATTCGAGTTGCGCAGTGTGACCACCGAAAACAGTGATGTGATCAGGTTGTACCAGCAGGCTAGGCTGGTGTTGACGCGAAATGCGGGTGGCTGGGCTTTTCAGGTGCTGGAACGCAATCAAGAGCAACCCAGGTTGACCCAGGCCCTTCGTGGGGTGGAATTGGAAGGAACAGAAGTGTTTCCCCTTTACGATCCTCCTCGCACCTCCACGGCCCTGCTTGATGCTGGGAGAGACCTGTTGGGTATCGGAAGTGTCCATGGTTTTGAAGACCAGATGGTGACTGCCCTGACCGAACGCCTGCAAAGTGCCAACAGCACAGTGCATGTGTACGTTGGACATGCCAGATTACCCATGTGGGACACCTTGCTTAAAAACCTTGATGACCTGTTGGCTGCAAAACCTGCCCTCAAAGTCGAAATCCAAACAGATGTGGGCTTCTTGCATGGGATGGGATCAATTCATGAACACCCACAGGCCCAGCGGGTGGTGCAACGGCTCAAGAAATTCAGGGAGAACAGCAGGGTCAAGGTTCGGGACACAGGCCGCCAATACCCTCTTTGTGTGATCATCATTGATGGCGCTCAGGTCATGGTTCACATGGAAGATTGGCAGGAATACCTGAATGACCGTCATGTGAAAAGAAATGTGCTTGTGGATGGTTTGCGGGTGGTAACTGGGCCTGTGAACCAGTTTCTGGATAATTTACATGAGGTGCGATCTCATCCCAGAGGAGAGGATTGAAAGGGAATCACAGGGTCGGATTCGGGCATGAGTTTTGATGACTGGCCTGCCTTTGCCGAGGCAGGCTGTTGATTGAGGATGTTTCAGAATGCGTCATCAAACTTGAAACCAACAATCTGCTGTGGCCTGAGTAAGGTGGTTCGGGGTTTGCACTTTTTCAGGCTCTGCCATCATGAAGGTTTTTGCTGTCGGTAGATCCAAAGCGCTTGGGTGATCTGCTTTCAAGTTGTTAGGCACCTGAAAACCATGGGCGATATCTACCAAGGACGTGGAATAGTGTTCTGTTCACTTTGTGTCACTGACAAAACCCGTGGTGTTTCGTCTCGATGATAACGTCATGCGATTTCGCCCAAAGAAACTCATCAAATACTCATTTTTTAGGTAGGGATCTCTGGGTCTTTTTACTGGGTCAAGAACATCTGCTTTCCAGCCCATCAACCGAATAACTTCCCTGAAGGACTGTGGCTCTGTTGTGTCTCAAAATCCTCTTGAGGCATGGGTTGGGAGATTTTGATTGTGATACGGCAATCTGAGACAGTCCGATGAACAGCTTTTTGCTGTGTGAAAAGCATTTTCTGGCAATCATACTGGGTGAGGCTTCTCTGATACAGGGTGGCAAGGATTCGGGAGAAAACGTATTTTTTGAGTGATGATTTGATGTGCTGGACGCTCTTTTCCTGATGTCGAATGTTAAAATCCTGGAAAGTATATACTATAATGTATATATGGAGGTAATGCCATGACCACCAGCAAAGTCTTCACCTCGGGCGGCAGTCAGGCCGTGAGGATCCCCCGAGAGTTCAGAATCGACACGCAAGAAGTCACCATCGAAAGGATCGGGGACAGCCTGATCATCACCCCCCTGAAACCTGAAAATCACCGGGACACCTGGCTCAGCTGGTACGAGGGCATCGGAGCAGGGGAGACGATCGAGCGCGAACAGCCCGAAGAGCAGGAAAGGAACTGGGACCTTTGAGCCTGAAGTTTCTGCTGGACACCAACACCT
Organism: Deinococcus cellulosilyticus NBRC 106333 = KACC 11606; assembly: GCF_007990775.1. Classification (NCBI taxonomy): domain Bacteria; kingdom Thermotogati; phylum Deinococcota; class Deinococci; order Deinococcales; family Deinococcaceae; genus Deinococcus; species Deinococcus cellulosilyticus. Next base: position 5,933 of record NZ_BJXB01000063.1, read on the forward strand.
GCATTTTCATCCTCAACCACAGGCCTCCCCATTTTGCAGAGCGCTTTGCAGAGCACCCGATTGGAAGCATTGGGGTGTCTTCGATCACGGCTGCAGAACTGCATTTCGGGATGCACAAGTCAGGGTCCCAAAAAAACCTGGAGCGCCTGAAGCACTTCCTGACCCCACTGCTGGTTCTGCCGTTTAATGATGAAGCGGCCAGGGTGTATGGCCGGGTGCGGGCAGACCTGCAGGCCAGAGGAACACCCATTGGACCCCTGGACACTTTGATTGGAGCCCATGCTCTGGCTCTGAAAGTCACCCTGGTGACGAACAACACCCGGGAATTCCAGCGAATTGATGGTCTGGCTCTGGAGGACTGGCTGTAGGTGGGTATGAAACCCTTCAGGCGGATCTGGAGGGCCATTTCTGGTCATTCTGTGGATCGATTCATTTTTCTCTGTCCAGAACGCTCTTTTTCCAAACGATTCATTTGATAAAAAAGTTCCAATTTAGTACCAGAGGGACAACACCACAATCCACCTTCACCTTTTCTTTTTTTGCCTGAGTTTTCCAGCGTGTTTTTGTTCGGGCATTTCTGGCCCCGGTGTCCTCCCGGGGTTTTCACCCTGAGCTTAGGCAAGTGCAGAGGCAGGGAGGGAAAAGACCCAGGAAAGGGGAGAGGAAACTTGATTTCAAAAAAGCAGAATCAGGCACTCTGTGGTAAAGGTGGTTGATCATATTTCAAGTGAAATTATTATCCTCTAGAGTTCTGTTAATAATAGAATGATATTCCCAATAAATCCCGCTTTTATTTTACGCGTTGACAATTGCGTATGTACACAACATAATTGAAGCATGCTCAAGGCATTCATTGATGGAGAACCCCTAAACACCCTCCGCATCATTTCAGAACGCCCCATCGAAGACATCTTCAGCCACCTCTCCCAATACGAAAGCACCAAACTCGCCCTCAAACTCATCCAGCGCAAAGACAAATGCAACACCCTCACCCCAGAGCTTGCCGAAGCTAAAGCCATCGGGGTGGCCTACTGCCTCCGGAACGCCCGAGAATACCTCCGGCAGACCGAAGTGTCCTGGACCACCCGCCTGCTGAACGGCTATTACGGGATGATGGCCCTCACCGGGGCATTGATGATCGCAGACCCCGACAACACCCACACCCTTCAGGACTTCGAGGGCTTCACCAAGAAAGGCCACGGCCTCAGCAACATCGACTCCGAAGCCCCTTTCCCAGAAGGGCAACTGATCTACCTCACCAAAAAAGGCCTGTTCCTGGAGTTCGCAACCCACCTGGGTTTGAAACTGGATGCCTTCAAAGTCAAAGACCGCCCTGAGAGCACCCAGGACCTGCACCTCATCAA
>NZ_BJXB01000064.1 GCF_007990775.1 Deinococcus cellulosilyticus NBRC 106333 = KACC 11606
GAAGGGCTTTGTGCTGCTTGCAAAACGCTGGGTGGTCGAACGCTCCTTTGGCTGGCTGTCTCGTTTCAGACGCCTCGCTCGGGATTACGAGCGTCTCCCCGAAACAGTGAAAGGTTTGCATTTTCTAGCGTTTGCCTTCTTGTTGCTTCACCGCGCAGGATCTCTTCTGGTCCCACTTCAGGCATAAATTCCTAACATGCTCTAAGCCTTAACCTATAATTCCTTAAAGATTTTGTTACTCTTGCAATACAATTTTAATGAATTTATTAATTCTTCATACTAGCTTTAATTTCACATCAATGTGAATCTGGATTAGAGTAACGTTGGAAAAGTAAAGAAAGCTTAATCTCTTTGCTTGGCTGATTGCTGGAGGAAAAATGTTGTAATCCCCCTATATCTAACGTATCGGTATATCCCATAAATGTCTTCTTGCCATCAAATAGGAGTTCAAACATGGCCAATTCTGGCTTTTATGGAGCCAGTGGGTGCCTTATGGCCCTTCTGGTAACCTCATGTGGTTTGTTTTCATCTCCACCACCGCAGACAATTAAAGGTGTTTCTGCTTCCAGTACGGAAACCCAAAGTCAACCTGTACAAAACCCGGGTACTTCTGGTATTTCACTGGCCCCAGGGGTTCTGCTCAACGGAATCACCGCAGGAGGAACCTTCTCAGCTGTCCAAACGTTGGAATTGGTTGATGGGGCAGTGTACGCTGGAAAGGGGTTTGATCTTAAAGGCATCATCAAAGTCAAACCAGAGCAGTTTTCCAGCTCCATGCAGGCCACCACCTGCACTGCACTAATTAATATCTGTCAAGATGGACATCCAATCACCGTCACGAAAACCTTGAATGTGATCGCCCCACCAGTGGTAGCGATGTACGAAGAAACCAGACCAACCCCTAACTTCAAAGTCCTGTCAGGCCCCCTACAAATGTCGGGCAACGACACCTTCATGAAAAAATACGGTCAGTTTCGTAACCTTCTTGTGCAGGGCGACGTGACCTTGAGCGGCATAAATGCCATCAAAGACATGAACATCTTCGTCACTGGCAACATTTCTATCAGCGGGAACCTGGACCTTAGCAACACCAAAGTTAAGAGCACCCACCTGACCCTGAGTGGCAGCAGCACTTTCACCAACAGCGAAATTCTCACAAAATCCATTTCCATTTCTGGAAAAACAAAACTCAACAGGGATATTTTCCTGATCTCACTGCAATCCGTGAAGATCAATGGTGATCTTGATGCTTCAGCCGATGCCAAGATCAGAATCCTGGTCGGTGAGGACTTTCAGCTGAACACCAAAATGACTGAACTACCCGAAGTTCTGCTTTGGTCAGCAGGAAACATCGACCTGCAGCAGCAATTCAAAGGCAGTGGCTTCCTCATCGCTGGAAAGAATATCAACTCCAAAGGGTTGTCTTTAAAGCAGGGCAGCAAAGACCTCTACGGCCGTTTTCCTCAACTCTCTGTGCCTGCGTATGCAGGTTACACAGGAAGAATGAGAGCTAATGTGACTGGTAAGCATTATTTTACACTGACAGCTAGCGAAGGCTCACGTCTTTGGGTCAACGGCCTGTTGCTGATTGACGCCTGGGAAGGGAGCAAAACAGCACAAACCCGTATGCTCACTCTGATGAAAGACCATGAATATGACCTGGAACTGGAAACCAAAGAAGGCGTAAAAGCAGGTGTTATCTGGAATGAGGCGCAAGATGTGACTATCACACCTTCTGAGTTGCCTCAAATCACCCACCTGGCCAACAGCATCAGACTGCTTGAAAACAACCCACTCTTTAAAGGCAGTGGGTTAGAAATTGAACGTAGGGTGGCGCGTGCCATTGTTTACGATCAAGACATTCACTTCATTGCAGCCACCAAAGACAGAGAGGGGCTTGTTTTCTCTTTGCTGTCTCCAGAGAAAGTGTACCTGCTTTATTACGTGTACCAAAACAACTCTGCGTTTCACATCAGAGACCTGATCAGCGGCGCAGATCTGGATCTCACCCCTTACTTCAAAGATCCTTCCAGGTCACTTGATGGACAGATGGACTCGGACAGACTGGCCCAAGAGATCTTCACTCGTTTTTTCAATGGATCCACAAATGCCGAACAGGGCAATCAAGATCTGGTCGCTGGACGTCAGGCGCTTACCAACAAGGTTGACACCAAAGCAATCCAGTGGCAGAATGCCAATGCTTCTCCCAGTTGCTTGATTAAAAATGGACCCTGTGAAGAGAAATACACTGCTTTCTACAATGCATCATTGAACATTTCTAAAAACCTGGCGCTTGATGTTCCTCTTCTGGTCACAGGAGTGGGGCAACTCAAAGCTGCAAAAACCCTTTGGGATGCAGCGAAGGCCATTACTCCATTTCTCACCAAAGTTGGATCAGAACAAGTCCTGGGTTGGGGGGGGACTGGAGGTTCAAACTACCTGAACTTCTTCCCTGCATACGATGCATTCTGGGAATGCGTTCAAGAACACTGCCCAGGCTCTTTGAATGTGGTCCCAGCCAGTTTGAGGCTCTATGCAGTGGTTCGGAGGTCGGTCAGTGGTAAACTGACAGCCACTCCAACGCCAGCTGCGGGAGCCATGAACTATTCAAGATTTACAGCAACATTCACGACAACAAAAGGAAAACTATCCAACTTTCTGGTTGCCATTAACGAATTCGGTAACTATCAAAGGGTTCCCTTCAGTGGTCCCATTGAATTGGGCTTAAACACCGCCATGAACCTTCACAGTGCTGAACTGAATTACACCTTTCAATGCCCCGATCAACCTCAATTGGTCACGGATTCGATCAACATCAAAATCACCAATGGGGATCCTATCAGTGTGCCTGTCGTCATCGAGTGTCTTCCAGACCAGTTGATCCTGGTCAACCCACCCAAGCCTTTGCAGGCCAAAGTGGACCAGAGTGACTCCACTAGCTTCACCATCAAGTTCGACCACCCACAATTAGACCCAGAGCAGGTGGTGTGGACCCTGGTCAAAGATGCCTTGCCCAGCTTCGCCACTTTCGACATCCGTCCAAGCACCGGAATCCTGCGTGGGCAGGACACCTCCACCATTGGCATCACTATGAAATGCTTTGTCCCTGGAGAGGGCACAGTTAAACTCACCATCAACTCCAATTCTGGGTTGGTTCGAGGGGTGCAAGTCCCTGTGGCTGTGAAGTGCGCCCCTGGCAGTGGCCCGAAATTCAGCTTCAAAACCCAGACGCCCCCCACCGTCACCGAAACCCGCCTGCAGTGTCTGCTCGTCACCCGTGTGGATCACAAAGGTGAAATTCGGGTCGCCCTGGACCAAAAAGAAGACTGGATCATCGAATCTTATCAAGTCTATGTGGATGGTGTTCTTATCGGAGAAAACACCACCGGAGAATCCATCTCTGCTGGTCCTTATGGCCCTGGACAGCACCCCATTGAGGCCGTGCTGAAAGCCCACCCTGTACCCACCGCAAGTCTCATCAGCAAGCAATCCATCACTGAGCCCATGACGTTCACTGACACCAGCACCCTGGATGTTCCCCCTCCAACCATCACCTCCTCTCCACAGGAATGCAGACCTGCCCCAGGTGAAGGTTCCATGCCTGGAGAAGGCTCCAGTTATGGTGATCCGCACCTGCTCACCTACGACAACGTGGAGTACAGCTTCCAGGCAGTGGGAGAATTCATTCTGAGCAAATCCACCCTGCCCGGGGACACCTTTGAAGTGCAAACCCGTTACCTGCCCTTGCCTGGAAACAATGCGATTTCCGCCAATGCTGCGGTGGCCATGCGGGTCGGCACTGACCGGGTGGGCGTGTATGCCCCGCCAGTGTACGGACAGCCCCCCATCTTCAAAGTGAATGGTGAAACCGTCACAGCAGATGAACTGGGTCTGTATCACGTCCTGCCGGATGGAGGGGTGCTCTCCTACGACTCCGGGAAACTTCTCACCACCATCCACTGGAAGAATGGTTACCAGGACTACCAGGTCAAGATTCACTTCTATGACCGGATCGTGGGTCGGGTGACGGTCACCGCCCCAGGACAGAAACGCCAGTACCTGATGGGGCTGCTCGGGAACTTCGACACCAACCCGGAAAATGACTTCCAGTTGCGGGATGGCACGGTGCTTTCCAACCCACCTGCTCCAAAAGACCTGTATGCCCGTTTCGGGGAATCCTGGCGCATCACCCCTCAAGAAAGCCTGTTTGACTACAACGCGGGTGAGTCCACCCAGACGTTCACCAATCGCGCCTTCCCTGTCACCCATGTGGGCTTGATTGACCTGACGCCTGAGGACCGCCAGTGGGCAGAGCAGGTGTGCAAAGACTACGGTGTGGTCAGCCAGTACATCCTGGTCAAATGCACCCTGGATGTGGCCCTCACCAAAGATCCCAACTGGGCTCAATTCTCAGTGGGCGCAGATCCTTTCGTGCCCCAGATCACCCTGAGTCCTGCCCGGGTGCGCATGCTGACCGGGGACACCCTGGAACTGTTCGCAGGGGTGTCCTCCATGCTGAAAATCGACAACAACGTGGACTGGTCAGCCACCAATGGAACGCTGACCTCCACCTTGGATCGGCACACCATGCGTTACACTGCCCCGGGTGTGCCAGGAGAGTACACCGTGACAGCAACTTTGCGGTCCGATCCCAGTGTGTGGACCACCGTGAAGATTGAAGTGATGCCCAAGGCTGTGACCACTGTGGGTGCCCTGCAATTGAAACTGAAGTGGCTGGACTTCCCGAGGGATTACGACGCGCATCTGTGGGCACCGTCCAGCGCACCGTACCACCTGTACTATGGACGCCCTGGAAGTAGTGACCTGCAATCGGGTCCTCACATGGTGCTAGACACCGATGACATTGATGGACACGGCCCTGAAACTGTCACAGTGGTCCCCACTGGCACTGGAAAATACGAGTATTGGGTGAACGATTACACAAATGCCTTCGGGATTTATGGCACAGAAGTGGAAGTGAGGGATGATAAAGGGGTGGTGATGACCATTCCATTGCTCGACAGCAACTCCGTCAATGTTCAACCCAATGTTGTCTCAGCTCCTGGTCATTGGTGGCATGTGCTGGACATTGATGCTGCGACAGGAAAAATCACGGTGGTGAACCAACGAGGTGGACTGGCCGAGCCGTACCAGGACACTGATGGGACGTGCAACACACCACCTGTGAGTGTGTTCCACCCTGAGAAAACCATCTGGGAGCCCTGCAAAGATTACGAGGTTCCTGGTGAGATTGTGATCTTCTAACCTTAGGTTCGATATTGAGAAAGTCTCTGAGTCCAGAAGGACTCAGAGAC
>NZ_BJXB01000065.1 GCF_007990775.1 Deinococcus cellulosilyticus NBRC 106333 = KACC 11606
GGGGTTAAAGTAGCGTAGCTGTCACCAGGGATAAAGTAGGCTTTTTTTGTCCCCCAGGACGCTATCCTTCCAACGGGATTCTTTCTGCCATATTCAAGGTGAATGTCCCATACGGATTGATGTGTTGCCACTTCAATGGGCTCAACGCCCGCAAATCCACATCGGTTAGCCGGTGTTGCCACTCCGGCGACGCCAAAATCTGCTGCAGCATTAACGTGTTCACATACACCATACTCACCTGCAGCAAATGCAAGCACAGCATCAGCGTCTCCTGATCTTCCAGACGATTGCTGGCAAACTCCCCACCCTTGCCGTAAACGATGAAGTCGTTGGCGTTGTTCCAGTTCTCCACCACGTTTAGCCCTTCGTGGATCTCCCGTCGAAGGGCTTCCAGACGCAGGTAATCGCATAGAAAGATGGTTTTCACTGCCTTCCCTAGCTCTGCCAATGCCTTGTAGGTGGGGTGTTGCAGGTTGGCACGGGTGAACCGACGTAGAATCGATTCGGCATCCGAAGTCCCCAGTTTCAGGGCCGTGGCAAATTTGATCATTTCATCGTACTGCTGCTCAATGATCTCCCACTGGATCGGCCTCGACAGAATGGGCTGCAAGTTAGAGAAGCGTTCCGGCTCGCCTCGATTGGGACGGTATAACTTCTGCTGCCGGATGTTCTTCAAACGTGGCAACAGCTGGAAGCCCAGCAGGTGGCAGAAGGCAAAACCCACCTCACTCTGGCCGTGGGTGTCCACATAGTTCTTCTCCAGGGGCATGTCCGTCTCATGCCGCAGAATGCCCTCCAGCATGGACGCCACCTCCGAGGAAGAGCAGTTCTTCAACTGCGAATAAATGCAGACTGATTTGCGCTCCACATGCCAATACACCATCACCCCAGGACCCCCATACCGGGCATGCCACTCTGTCATCAGGTTTTGGTCCCAGGCTCCAAACTTTTTGCTGTCAGAAGCACAGGACGATGTGCCCTCACCCCACAGGTGCTCGTCACGCACCCGGAAAATCGCATTGCACACCTTTGCGATGGCGGCCCTCAAGTGTTCCTTGTGGATGAATTTCTGACGCACGTAAAGCAGATCGGCATAGCTGTCCTCCGTGCCTCCACTACACATGCGCTTCAGTCCTGCATTGGTTCCCAGACCGTGCAAGCAGAGCAGGATTCTCCTTTGCAGCACGTCTCTGGGCAGGATTTCTCGGTTGCCCACCGTGGTGAAGACCGAAGTGATTTGCTCTCTGAATTCGGTTTCCTTGAGGATGTCCAGCAGGTTGGTCATCGGCCAGCGTTTCACCATTTCTGCCGTCAAATACACGATATTCTTTGGTTCTGGCTGTGCATCAACGGGCTTCACAGAGATCCGCCCTTTACCTTTCCTGGACACCAGAATTTTCACCATGGGGTTGTGGGGCACATCCTGATTGAATTGTTCCAGAGCCTGCTCCATGCGTGCCCTGAGCCTGGCCGTGAACACCTGTGCATCCCTGGGCTGGTTGAGACGCTGGTAGTGCTCGTCCCGCCTGGCCTCAAAGTCCTTGGGCAGGTCATCGTCTGGATTGCGGAACCTCCTGGCCCCCTCGACCCAGATTTCTTTGCATCTGACTTTTTCGCGCAAGGTGCCCAGCAGGCAGACTTCATAGGTGATGCGATTCACCCGGTTTCTTTGCTTATCGTCCAGGACGTAGTCCTGCCACTCATCTTTGATCACGCCGTTCAGCGGGACATACTCTTTGGCTGGAAACACTGGGTTAGATTTGTCACGGTACCGGGCCACCAGTTCCAAGGCATCCATGACGGGTCGGTGCTGGTCGTTGTTGCAACGCAGATCTAACACCTCCAGCAGCAGGGGAATCACTTTCCGATAGTGGTGGCTGTAGGACTTGCGAGTGACCAGTTTCACCTGTCGGTCATAGGTCTCCGTGATCTCTGATTCTTTCGCCAGATCATCGATGGTCTGTTCACTGACCACCGGGAAAATCACCTCCCGGATTTGCCCATCTTTGTCCCCATGGATGGCCTTTGCTAGCTTGTAGAGGATTTTGGTCTTTCCCAGCACTTTTTTCAGGTGCTGCACTACCTGGGTGTCGACTTTCTCCTCGGCTTTGACTTCAATCCGTTTGGCAATGTGAATCAGCAACTCCACAAGGCTGTCGGTGATCTCCTGGCTGCGTTGCCAGCACAGGGCAGCCAGCAAGGTGTAGCGGATTTCGGGAGGGTGTCGTCGCAAGTCTCTGGGGGTTTCATTGGCAGCCCGTCTGCGCAGGTGGGTCACCCATTTGTGGGAGGTGGACTGGAAAAGGTCTACAGGGAGTTTCAGCTCCTTGAGCTGCTTAAGCTTCTCAATTTCTTCCTGCACGGTCTTCAAGCCCACTGGACCTGCATCATCTTTGAGGTTGGCCAGTTCCGTCCGCACCGGAAACAGGGCATTCTGTGCGGTCTCATCGTTGGAGTCCACCACAATCAAGGTGTCCAGGGCAGCACGGGTATCTGAGGAAAGTTGCGCCGAGATCTGTTGATACAGACTCTGTTCATATTGTTTTCGGACGGATCTGAGGGTGCGGTCCATGCGGTCTGGAGTGGGCGGTTCGACCTTCCAGAGGCGCAGGGTCCGGTAGGCTTCTTCCCTGAGGGATTCATTCTGGCTGTCCAGCAGTTGCAGGCGTTCCAACAAATACGTGGCAAGGTCGGAGAGGTCTTCGGTGCGACATTCCCGGAAACCCAGCACGGTGCGGATTTGCTGGCGATGCTTTTTGGCAGCGGCATCCTGCCAGTCGACTTGAGCGAAAACGTGTGGAATGACTTTGGCTTGCTGGGCCAGGTGGTGCACCACAGGGTCTGGGATCAGGGTAGGATCTTTGGGGAAATACCCGAGGTACTGGAAGCTTTTCAGCAGAACGGCGAAACTCAGGCGGGTGGTGAGGGTCTTGTTGCCCAGCAGTTCCAGTTCACTGGGGGAAAGGGTCCAGTGGAGGAAGAGTTCATCTTGCGTCCAGTCCTGTTTCATGGGCACCTCTCAGAAGTGAAAAAGTTCGTACTTTCAGCATACTGCGACCTTTTGGCCTTAAAATGACCCCATGCCTCCCCAGAAAGCCACTCCAAAACAGGTCAAAGTACGAGGTCAAAATGAAAGTGCGAACTCTAGCTCGGCTTCACTGGGAGAGGTGATTCAGGACACCCTGAAACTGTGGAAAAAACACCACCTCAGTTACGACCAGAGCAAGCATGTGGTGGAGCAGGTCCGTAAAACCATGGGGCTGAAACCCCCATCAGAACGCCGAAGAACGGTGGACCGTCTGGATACGCTAGAAATTGAACGCCTGATCGGAGCCGCTTACCAGCAGTCCAGTAGGCAGGGCCTGATGGTCAAAACCCTGTTCTACACGGGAACAAGGGTCAGTGAGTTTGTGCAGATTGAGGTCACTGATGTGCATTTTGACCTGGAGCCCCCACAGGTGTTCATCCGGCATGCCAAAGGGGGAAGTGATGGGTATGTGCCGATACTGCCAACGCTAGCCCAGGAACTGAGAACCCATCTGGGAAGCCGCAAAGTGGGGTACCTGTTTGAAAGCAACCGCTCTGACCGGTATTCTGCAAGGTTCATCCAGAAGATGGTAAAATCGGCGGCACTGAAGGCTGGGATTGAAAAACAGGTGACACCGCACCGCCTGAGGGCCAGTGTGGCCACCTTGTTGCTGGACAGAGGGATGCCTCTGGAACAGGTACAAAAGTTCCTGAGGCACAAACGGATTGCGACCACCCAGATCTATGCCCAGACCAGCTTGAGGGGGATGACCGAAAGTTATTTGCGGGCTTTGCAAGAAAATAAAGCCTGAGATGTGAAGACTTCTGGGCGAACCAACTGTGCAGGGTGATGCAACAGAAAAGAAGTGTTGGTTTTACACTGAAAGCATGGCTTATCCCATTGGTCAACTGGCCACTCAAACCGGAGAAAATATCAAGACCCTCAGGTACTGGAGCGACTTTGGATTGTTGAGTCATACCCACCGACCCAACGGTTACCGGGAATACCTTATCGAGGCCGTGGAAGAGGTGCGGTTCATCCGCAAAGCCCAACGTCTGGGGCTCACCCTACAGGAGATCCTGACCATCTTCACCCTTGGACGGACGGGAATGCCGGTCTGCCAGGTGGTGCAGTCCGGGTTGCAACACACCCTCGAGAACGTTCAGCAAAACATTCTGGAGCTCAGGGCACTGGAAAGTCGTCTGGTCCAATGCCTGGAGTGGGCACAAGATTTGGAGACTGAATGTTTGAGCCCACAGTGCGTTATCATCGCTCAGGGCTCTTGACCTTCCTGCTTACGGGAGGGTGTAGGGTCGAGACATGACACCGAGCCCAGAACACCCTTCTCAAGTCACTCAGGTGACCTGTCCGCAGTGCAAAGTACCCGGTAAGAAGGTCAAAACCATCACCCTCAAAAGCCTGCTGGTTCCGGGGGTTTTGAAAGTCCTGAATCCACATCTGCAGCATTACTTTTGCAGGGAAAGCCACTGTCCAGTGGTGTATTACGGTGAGGACACCGTGTACCTGGAGAGTCAGATCAAAGTTCCAGTGCTGCAAAAGAAGTCGGTGGGAAATCCTCCTGCCTGTTACTGTTTCGGTTTTTCCAGAGGGGAGGTGCTTGCAGAAGGGGAAAAGGTCGTGGGTGAGGTCAAAGGGCACATTCAAGCCGGGCGGTGCGGGTGTGAAGTCAACAACCCACAGGGGTCTTGCTGCCTGGGCAATTTGAATGCTTTGATTCAGGGGCAAATCGAGAAAGTCAAAACTGTCCCAGAGGAGAAAAAAAACCACCTTATCCCTGGTAACAGTGAGACTTTTTAACCCCCCGTGCCTTAAAGGGTCAGGGCAGAGTTGGTGTCCTACACACCGAAAAAACGTGACATGAATTCTGGTTGCAGCTTTGCTGGTTCACAACGAACGACTGGGAGAGGAACAATCTCTCCGTTTGTTTTGCTGTGATAAGGTCCACCCAGGGTCAGGTCAATTGACCTGACCCTGCTTTATAAGAATATTGTCCAGCAAAAGAAAAAAAGGCTACTTGATACCTGGTGACAGCAACGCTACCTTAACCCC
>NZ_BJXB01000066.1 GCF_007990775.1 Deinococcus cellulosilyticus NBRC 106333 = KACC 11606
GGGTTTTGATGCAAAAATGGGAAGATGGTCTTCAGGTTGAAATGCGAAATCATAACCACATGCGGTTTCCGGTCGTTCGCTGAGATGATCACGCACTCCCAAGGGCGTGGATGGGTGTGGCAAGCAACTCGCCCAGCGTGAAAATCCGATCGGTCAGCCCCATCGCCATTGCTGGAGTTCTGTGGAGGTACTTCCTTCGCCCTACCCGCTCAGACAACTTTAGATGCAGACTCCGGCAGGTCTTCACCCAGTTGTACGACAGCCTTTCGAGTTCAGCCAGTCCTACACGGGTGATTTTCTTGTGTGCAAAAGCCAGACCTTTGCGGTGGAGATAGGGATTGTGTTGTCTGGCGGTGCCATTCTGCCGTTCCACTGCAGAAGTATTGGGGGTGTTGTGCCCCAGCCTCTCTAACTCTAGCTTGATTCTTCCAGGGGTGCCGTGTGTGTAGCAGATGTCCACCGTTTTGAGTTTTTTGCCCTCCCGCACCTTGATCAGCTGAACATGGGCCAGCATTCTAGGAATCCGGTACTTCACTTTTGGAGGCCTACCCTTGTGCCCTTTTTTCTTCGGCTGATACGGCATACCGAAGATTTCAGGGAAGAGCGTTGCATACCCGTGCCCACCATCGGTGAACAACGCTAGATTTTGTGGATCTGCCAGACGACTTCTAGCATCTTCCAGCAGACCCCGAATCAACATTTCATCCCTGGCTCCCAGACGCAAGGACACCACAAACTTGCTGTAGGGGTCGATCACTGTCGCTTCCCAGCACGGCTGGCTTTTGCTGCCATAGAAACCATACCGTTCATCGGCCTGCAGTGCGGTGGTCTTCACCTGCACAGCTTTGTGGTCATGAAGGGCTTTGGCATGGTTTCCGGTCACCACAATGATGCGTTCCACGGTGTCGTGGTGGACCTTGCACAGTCGGGTGGTCGCCGAGATGGAGTTTCCTTCACAGAGCGTTTCAGCGACTTTGATGAAAGTATCGGGGTTAATTTTGCTGTTCCACAGGGGTGTTCCCTTGCGTTCACTGAATTCGGTGCCACAGGTTTTGCACTTCAAGTAGCGCACCTGGTGCTTGCCGTAGATCTTGCGCACCACCAGGTTGTCCGCATCCGTTTTGAGGTGGTCTTGGCACTGAGGCATCAGACACGCTAGACTGCTGAGGGGTAGCTGTTTTTTTCGACTGTCACAAGCGAATTTTACTGCTACCCTGCTTTTTTGCCTGCTCTCTGCGGGATTATCTCAACAAACGACCCGGTTTCCGCACCACAGATTGAACCCCTTTAAACGGTGGAAAATGCTGGTCCTTTCACATGCATTCGGTGATGCCAAAAAACCACCCCACAAGTTGTGGGGTGGCCGTGATGACACGGTTTACCTGCTGATGACGGTGGTGGATTCTGCTTTGTACTGCTGGTACTGCTGGCCAGACTTGCTGCCAAAGTTGGACCACAGCACGGTGGACAGGTAATTGTCTGGAGCAACGGTGGCTGGGGCAGTGGCGTCCACACGGGTGTAAAGCGCAGCTCCATTTTTCAGCTCAAAGTCGGGCTTGAAGGTCAGGGTCAGCTGGCCGGTGCCACTTGCAGCACTGGCAGTGTACTGGTTGCCGTTGGTGAGCAGGACAGAGGTGGGGCTGGTGAAGTCGGAAGTGACGGTGCCGGTCTGGGGATCGCGCAACGGAGTGGGATCGAAGTAGACACGGACGTTGCTGAAGTTGAACACACCACCCGTGTTGACCAGGGGTGCGGTCACACCGAAGGCGAAGTTGACCTGGTTGCGAACCGCCGATTCGTTGGAGCTGGTTTCAATCAGGTAAGTACCGTCGTACACGGTGGTGGTTCCACCTGCGGTGATGGGGTCAATGGTGTCGACCATCTGAAGTTGCTCAGAGAGGATGGGACGCACGGTGACACAGGCGGTGGTCTGGCCGTTTCCAGCATTGCCACTGGTGAAGGAAGCAACGTCACAGTACTGCCCCGAAGCCGCTCCACCAGGGATGGTGCTGGTCAGCGTCACGGTGATGTTGCCTCCAGCAGGGATGTTGACGGTGGCGGGCACGGTGGTGATGTCGTTGCCACTGCGACCCACGGATCCGGTGGTGCCTGCGGGATTCAGTTTGTAAGAGCCACTGCCGAAGTTGACAACGGTGGTTCCGCCTTGCAGTTGACCGAGGATGTCCTTGACAGCGACGTTGGTGGCGGTGGCATTGCCGGTGTTGCTGACCGTGATGGTGGAGGTGTAGCTGCGGCCAGGGAACAGGTTGTCACTGGGGCTGTTGGTCTTGACGATGTTGAGTTTGGGGGTCGCCACGATCAGGCAGGCCTCATCCATTCCGGTGCCCGCATTGGTGCTGGTGAAGCTGGCGGTGTCACAGTAACGGCCGTCTTCACTGGAACGAATCTTGAAGAGGAAGGATTTGGTCTGTCCTGCAGCAAGGTCAAAAGCAGGAGCCACGAAACCATCATTGGCGTTGGCGGTGGTGCCGGTGGGCAACTGGCTCACACCATAGGCAGCGCTGGCTCCACCGTTCAGGTTGTCGGTCACGACCACACCCGTGGCGGTGGCGTCCCCGCCGTTGCGCACCGTCACCCGCACCGAAGCGTCGGTGTTGGCCATCACGGTCTGGGGATCAGGAATCACGTTGCCCTGAGCGTCTACGAACTCTTTGATGATGTTGAGGCGGGGTGCACGCACCGTCAAGCAGGCACTGTCGCTCAGGTCGGTGGGATTTTGCACACCAAAGGCACCGTTGGTGAAGCTGGTGACGGTGGCCAGGTCACAATAGACGCCCGTCTGACTGGCCTGTGCAGGGAAGGTGAAGGTGCGGCTTTCACCGGGGGCCAGATCGAAGCTGACATCGAAGCCGTCACTGGTGTTGGCGGTGGTGCCAGTGGGAGCGGTGATGCTGTAAGCGGCTGCCGTGCCAGAGAGCAGTTTGTCGTTGAGCCGGATGCCAGTGGCTGCACCCTGACCCACGTTTCTGACGGTGATGCTGAAATTCCTGGGCTGGTTGACCAGGGATTCCTGGGCAGCAGGATCTTTGGTGATGGTGAGTTTGGCACTCGGAGCAAAGCGTTTGTTGAGGAATTGTTTGGTGACTTCAGTGCCATTCACGTAGGCCACAGCACGCACCCGTGCAGTTGCACTGGTGTATTTGGGATCGTGGTTGAGCGCTGTCCAGGTGAAACCATCTGTATCGGGGGTGCCCACACCGGTGATGTTGAAGAGGGGGTAACGCAGGCTGGAGGGGAAACGGGCATTGTTGGGGTTGCCTGCACGGTTGGTGAAAGTCTCGGCGGTCAGGGCATTGTCACTGATGAATTGAGGGGTCACCCCACCACTGTTGCCTCCGTCATCGGCGGCACTGAAGCGCACACTGCCGGTCTGCTCCAGGATGTCCCAGCGCACGCTGGCACCAATCACGGGGTAGACTTTGCCGTCCGCAGCTTTGTAGCCCACCCATCCTGCAGCAAGGTTCTGGGTATCGGTGGGGGCCACTTCATCCATTTCACCAGCAGTGGGAGCACCAGGATCGGTGTTGGTCGTCGCTCCTGGGTTGATGCCCCCCTGTTCGTTTTCCATCCAGGCATAGAACACGAACCTGGTTCCAGCGTTGCCCAGGTCAGCCTGGGTGATTTCCACCATCTGGCCCTGGCCATTCATGTAGAAAGCACCACTCATGACTGCGAGGGTGGGGACTTCCAGGTTGTAGTTCTGTCCTTCCACAAAGGTGTAGGTGCGGGTCTGGGTTCTGAATCCAGACTTGCTGAAGGTGACGGTGTACATACCAGGGGCGACCTGGGCGAGGTTGGTGACGGCATTGCCACTGCTGTCTTTGACCACAATGGTGTAACCGTTGGGATTGGCGAAGTTGACAGCAACTGTGGTGGCGTTCACCGGGGGCTGGGTGACGTTGCTGGGACCTTGTGAGCCACAGGAAGCGAGGAGGAGCATGCCGGTGAGGGCTAAGAGACCAATACGGGATTGCAGCATAAGAAACCTCGTGACCATGAGCCGATTTCATTTGTGAAGGTGTTGATCCACAGGAGACTCATCTCACTCATCAGGATCAGGGTTTTGGCTCATTTACATTGTATGAATTAATCATGGATTTCAGCATTATTAAAATGTATACCTCATCAGACCAAGGTCGACTTCTCATTTTCAGATCAGTTTGGGAAAAACAAATTTATAGTTGTATAATAAAAATCCGTGGTGATTTTTGAACGTTCTCCATAAAATTCAGAGCATCATGACTGAGTGGGCAAGACCATGGTTGACCGCAAAATTTGCATGATGAAATTGCCTGATGTTTGCTTTTATCAAAATTCAATCCAGCAACAAAATTCTGAGCATTACCCTGTGCTCCAAGCGTAGAAATCCTGGGATTCAAAAGAGAATGGAAGACCTTTGTGTTTTTGATGCTCGTATGAGTGATGAAATTGCATGCATCTCCATTCAAGCGACCTGTCTGTGGCGTAATTCCATCAGTTGATCTCTAATGTGAAGGGGCAAATTCGGTTTAATACGAATGTTCCATGGAGAAATCCAGCAACGACATTTGAGGATTTTAAATGCGAAATTTCACTGCTCAACGCATGAATGCTGTCCAGTGCTGAGCCGTTACCTTCCTGGTTGATTGACCCTTGCTAG
>NZ_BJXB01000067.1 GCF_007990775.1 Deinococcus cellulosilyticus NBRC 106333 = KACC 11606
AGAGCATGTTTGAGGACGTGCAGCCACCCGGGCAGCCCTTTAAATTTGCCGCGTTTCTCCAGGATGGTCAGGTCCACAATCAGTTCCAGATGGTGGTTCCTGAATTTATTCCCTGGTGGGTTTGCACGACGTCCGTGACTTGCTGCTGAGTGTGTGGGATCAGCTGTCAGGTGTCCCAGCGGTAGGGGTTGAAAAACCGGCTGATGGCACTTTCCGATTTGAGCTTTGCGTAGTGTGGCAAGGGCTTTCCGGTGGTGGACAGCAACAACACCTCAGGGCTTTGAAG
This sequence comes from Deinococcus cellulosilyticus NBRC 106333 = KACC 11606, assembly GCF_007990775.1. Taxonomy (NCBI): domain Bacteria; kingdom Thermotogati; phylum Deinococcota; class Deinococci; order Deinococcales; family Deinococcaceae; genus Deinococcus; species Deinococcus cellulosilyticus. The sequence continues at coordinate 287 of NZ_BJXB01000067.1, forward strand.
GTCTGCTGGTGGGGGTGAAAATCAGCTGCAGGTTGTGGAAGAATGTTTTTGCGTACTGCTTCATGATAACCCCACTCTGGGGGAACAGTACGCTTTTTTTATCCCTGATGCATTTTTATCCTGGACTGGACCTGGTTATTCCTGGTGCAAGATGCGAGTTGATCCACGTCAGAAGAACGGTGGGTTTCTGAGAGGTCCTGACCGGTTTATTCGCTTTCTTGCCCTGAAAACGTGCTCCCCGGGCAGCCGGGTTCACACTGGGCGCTTGCTCAGCCAAAAGCACTGCAGGGCCTGGTGCGAACTTCAACAGGGCGTCCGTGAACCCACCGCAACTGGGTGAGGCTGGCGGTCTGGGAGCCTTTGCCGTTCTGTCCAGCCTGAACGTCGAACTCGACCTCATGACCTTCATTGGGTCTTTTGAATCCACTGCTCTTGTGGGCACCGCAGGGGGCGAACAAATCGGGTGTGCCCTCACTCGAAATAAATCCGGATCCTTTTTCTGCACTGGACCATTTCACGGTGCCTGCAGCCATGTCGTGCTTTTTTCTCTTCAAAAAAATTAAAACACCGCACTCAAAACCTGTGCTGATCCTCTGGCGTCTCTGGAAGAAAATGAGCTCATGCTTTTTTCAGCTGCACAATGTAGCACAAAATACGGGTTGCAATTTTGAAGTTGAGTTTTTATTTCATGCTTTAGAAGCATCAAAAAATCCAGATTAAAAATCTGCTGCTCATGTTGGTGTGGTACAATGATATTAACAAAAGGTGGGCTTTGATTTCAAAAAATCGCCCCTCGATTTGCCTCTACTTTCCTCCCCTCATCTCATCCAGGTGGCCCTGAAACCACCCCATTGTTCGGTGAAGCAAGATGACCGGACCTCCCTTTGATTGAGAAAGAGGACCATGTTTTTGACTTCCCACATCAACACCCAGAACCAGCTCCAGACTGTTCTTGACCTGTTCAAGACCCGTGAATCTGTGGTGTCCCAGGATATCCGCACCCTGCTGGGCTGCAACATTGGAGACGCCCACACCCTGCTTGAGGAACTGATTGCCCAGGGCCTGATTCAGGCCGACACCGTGCGCAGCTCCACCCGTTACAGCAAACGGGAATTTGAGCACGATGCAAACCTGGTGCGACCTGACTGGTTTGCAAAGCTTGAAGACTGGTTCACAGGCGGCAAAAGAGAATCGGCCACACGCATGGCAAGGCAACTGGGCCTGGAGATCCACCAGATGCGGGCCACCCTGGAAGAAATGCGTCAGGATGGGCTGCTCTACGGAAAATTTGTGGGCCGCATGTGCGTGTACTCCCTGAGGCAGCGCGGCACCACCCGGCAGGCCTCTGCAGAGCAGATGCATCTGGTCCACAACACCCCCGAACGGGTCCAGCAACGGGCCATGATGGCCGCTGGAACAGCCAGGGGCATCCGAAAAAGCAGACCCAGACCCGTGTCCTGAACCTGCCCTGGCCCTGCTCGGGGTCAGGGGGGTTTTCATGCTGACTGCGAAAGGCACCCCTGAAGGATGAAGCTCCATGCTGGAGAAAGATGTCTTGCCTGGAAACTGAATTGAACCCTGTTCTTTCACTGCATTTTTAAGGCATGCTTTCATCCCATGGGTCAAACAGCCTGTGGGACCCCAGGCAACTCCGTGACAGGAAAGCACAGGACAAAGATGCAAAACCCAGAACGCCACCGGCTCAAAGCTTGCGTGTGCAGTGGTCACCCCTTCACCCTGAAATTGGAAAGAGCCCTGAAAGTCGGGGCATGCATCGACCCACAAATGGACATCCCGCCTGCCTTTCCCACCCAGCGTCACTTCGGTTTCCAGCACCCCCTGGGAACACCATGATCTCTCTTCCCACCCACCATGTGTACAGTGTTCCCCAGGAAGTGGCCCAGAAATGCTGCACCCTGGCAGACCTTCACCAGCCTTTTGGTCCCCGCTTTCAGAGCTTCTCCCGTTTTGAGCTCCTGCGGGTCGCCCGGCAGGTGTTTGATTGTCTTCCCCCGGGTGAAGACCTGATCACTGAAGAAGCCCTGGTGGAATGCATCATGGACTGTGCTGCCAGGGAGCGGTCCCACCAGCTGTTCATGCTGCAACTCTCTGGGAGTGTGGTGCAGGGTCTGGTGCTGCTGGTCTCCAACATCAGGCTTGCAGAGCTGCACCAGGCGCTGTCCGCCGCCCTTTTGCAAATCACGGTCTGAGACCTCCATCCAGCAATTTGCCTTGACCCACAAAACCAGCCCTTGACCGGCCGTGCCAGGTTGGCCCTGTGTTTCACCCCCTGACCTCCAGCTCTGGGAAAACCCTCCGTCCGGGTGTGGTTTTGAAATGCTGGATTCTCAAGCTCCCAGAGCTGCATCTGGCGGATGAAGGAACCCCATGACCCCAGACCACACCGAAGCCCCACTGACCCCCGAAACCCCCGATCTGGAAGGCACCCTCGAATTTCTGCACAGCCTGCTGATGACCGTGCAAGAAGGGATTGTGGCGTGTGATGCCCGGGGGGAAATCCAGTTTTTCAATGGGGTGACGCGCAAAATGCATGGTCTCTCCCCCTGGAGCATCCCGGCCAGGAGCTGTTCGGACCATTACCAGCTCTGCTCGGTGGAGACCCTGCAGCCTCTGGCTGAACACGACACCCCACTGGCCCGCACCCTGCGGGGGGAAACTGTCGAAGGGGATGAAATGTTGATCCAGCCCGTGCACGGCGAAACAAGACATGTTTCGTGTTATGGCAGACAGATCAAAAATGAATCCGGCAAAGTGCTGGGTGCCGTGGTGACCCTGCTGGACCTCACCGGAGAAAAGCACTTGGAAGAAGACCTCCAGCAAAGCCAGCACCTGGGCCAGTGGGAACAGCACCTCAGGGTGGCTTCTGAGCGTTCCCTCAAACAAAGCCGGGTGCTTCAAAACATCACCCAGCGGTTGTTTGACCTTACAAGCACCGAAGACCTGGCCCGGGTGATCCTGGAAGAAAGCCAGCCGCTCCTTCCCATCAAAACCGTCTCGATTTTTCTGAAACAGGTCGAGGCAGGCCAGTTGCTGGTCACCTCACAAGACGGCCTGCAACCTGAGGTGGTCCAGGCCCTGTCCGGCATGCCCCTGAATGCCCAGGTGCCGCACACCGAGGTGGCAAGGTCAGGTCAGGCCCAGTTCCACCCCAGAATCCGGCAACTGCAGGACCTCTACCCTGAACTTTCCTGGCTGGAGGAAACCCTGGAAGGGGCTTCCCTCGCCTTCCTTCCCATCAAACTCAGCAGCGAGACCACCGGCACCCTGGTGTTGCAGCTGGAAGAAAAAGCGCATTTCCGAACAAACGAACAGCTTTTCATGGAGACTCTGGCGGATCAGGTGGCCCTGGCCATCGAGCGGCTGAGGTTGCACCACCGGGAAAAGCTTCACCTGCAAGAGCAAGAAGAAACCATTGCCCGCCTGAAAGCCATCCTGGACCATGCTCCCCTGGGGATTGCCCTGCGGGGCCTGGACCTGGACCTGCAGCTTGCCAACCAGAGTTACAGCCAGTATGAGGCGGAGCTGCAAGCCACAGACGCCCAACTGCAACAGGTGCTGGAAACCGGAGAACCCCTGCTGGGGGTGCAGGTTCACCCTGCAGATGGATCCAGCCAGAACCTGTTGCTGAATCACTTCCCGGTGAAAACCCAGGATGGACGCCTGCTGGGGGTGGGATCCACCGTGCAGGACATCAGTGAGCAGCGTCAAGTGGTGCACCTCAGCGACACCGCCCACAGCAAGACTGTGTATGCCAATGGGCACCTGCACGACACCCTGGGGTACAGCCCGGAGGAAGTGCAACGCATGTCCCCGGAGCAGCTGAAACAACTCCTTCATGCTGAAGAGTCCCAGGAAGCCGAGGAACACCAGCAAACACTGGCAGGACTGGCGGATGGTGTGATTCTGGAGCGGGACTTCCGCATGCGCCACAAAGACGGCAGCTGGCGCTGGATGCACAGCCGCCACAAGGTGTTCTCCAGAGACGATCACCAAAAACCCCTGCTGGTGCTCACTGGCACCCTGGATGTGACCGACCGCAAAGCTGCCGAATTGGCCCTGCAAAGCAGCGCCCAGGAACTCCGCGAACTCAACGAGGCCCAGAAGCGCTTTGTGGCGGACGCCGCACACGAACTGAAAAACCCCCTGACCAGCATCCAGGGCAACATGGATTTGATGATCCGGTACCGGGGCATCCCGGAACCAGACCGCCTGGAGATGATCAGCGACGTGCAGAAAGAGGCCATCCGGCTGGGCCGTCTGGTCAACGACATGCTGCAACTCGCCCGTGGAGACTCGGGGGAACTGTTCCGGGAAGAAGAAGTGCAACTCGATGAAGTGCTGCTGGAA
>NZ_BJXB01000068.1 GCF_007990775.1 Deinococcus cellulosilyticus NBRC 106333 = KACC 11606
CTCGTCACAGACACAGCACACCTTTTATCAATTCAACTTTATGTATGGTTTGACAGGACATGGTTTATTCGCTGAGCCGCTGGTTGAGTTCGATCACCCAGTCGCTTCCACTGGAGGGAAGAAAAATGCCCTCCAGTTTTTTCTGACCATCCAGACACGCCTGCAAGTCCCACACAAGAGGAAACTCTGTTCTCAGTGAGTACCTCCGCGATGTGCGATCAAATTCAATGGTCACCAGATGGTTCTTGCTGGAAAGCACGTGTCGGATCTGGTGGAAATAATTCTTGGCTTTCTCTGGAGGCACCTCACCGAAAACCTCCAGAACAACTTCCCTCAAGGTGCATTGTTTGCGATGGTGCAAGAAGGTGATCACTTCAATGGTTTTGCGCAGAGGCACAGGCAAGATGTCTTCACCAGACCTCAATTGTTCTCGATCAATGGTGTCCAGATACAGCAGGTGTTTTGGAGCCTTTCTGAGATGATCAAACAGGTCTCCATAGTGCTCGGTCAGGTGTCTTTTGAGGTGTGGCAGAATGACCACATCCTCTGCACCATAAAATTTGCAATCTTGTTTGACCATGTCCTGCACCAGCAATTCAATTTCTGACCCTTTGCGTGCATCATTGAACATCAGCAACAGTTCGCAGTAGTAAAGTCTGCTGCGAACGTATTCCAGCAGATCTCCGGACTTGTGCCACTCCTCCATCAGGTGCTGCACCTGTTGAATGGCCTGCTGTGGCTCCAGATCACCCAGATGGGCCTCCATGTGAATCTTGTGCAATTGAAAAATGAGCTGAAACATCGCTGTGGTGGCCAGCTTCTCTGTGCGGTACAGGGACTCCACAGCTTTGAGCCTTTCATCCATGTGAACCAGCAGGGTCACCAAATAAGCGCGAACTGGAACTTCAATGCTGCGCAGCAATTTTTTTTCAGAGGTTTCAGCAATCACCAAAAGCTTGTTTTTCCCATCTTCGAGACGACCTTCCAGCACATCAAGGTACGCCAGATACATCTGGCTGCTGAGCCTGAAAACCTCTGTTGTGGTTTCATCATGAATGGCTTGCAAGTATGGGCGTACTTCCTGAAATTCACCATCTTCGTACAGGCTGATGGCAATCAGCATTTTGATGTTCCAGACTTCATCGTTGGAACAGATCTCTTCTGCACGGCGGGCATAGTACAGACACATGTCATTTTGACGAATGTTTTTGTAAATGGAGGCCAGCAACAGCAAAATACGAGGGGCGTGAATTTTGAAATGAGCTGCAGATTGCAAAGTTTTCCACGCCATCTGGGCCAACTTCAAGGCAGCATGCTGGTCCCCCTGTACCATCTGAAGGAAGCCCTGGCATCGGTAATAGAGGGCCAGATCATTCTGATTGAGCTGCATCGGTTTGATGTCATCCAACACCTTTTCAGCTTCAGCGGTGAATCCCATCAACACTGAAACCATCGCAAAATCTACTGCTGCACCCAAATTGCCCTGGGCCATGGCCTTCATCAGGTATTCACGGGCTTTTTCACGTTGCCCCAGCATGGAGTAACAATTTGCAACCCACCTGGTGTCTTCAGGAGAGATGTGTTCCAGATGTTGATAGAGACTCACTCCCAGCTCATACTCAGAAATCAAATAGCAGATTTGCAATTCTGAATCTGCGGGGACAGACATTCTGGCTTCAAGCCAGCGTTCTTTCAGCATCTGGATTGTGGATGGCAACTCGATCATTTATACTTCTCCTGGAGGTCAATCCAACATGAAAAAAATCATGAAGAAATCACTCGTTCTCCTTGTCATGCTTGCTGTTTCTGTGCCGTCTGAAAGCCATGCCAACACCAGTTGCTCGAAGCCGGGTGGCCAAAATGTGGGCATTTCCACTGTAGTCATCACAACCAACGGTTGTCGCTGAATCCTACATCAAAATCACTGCATTTCTCAGCAGATGCCCTGCAGTTCTGTCGACTGTGTTTTCAAGAGCAAACCATGGGTCTGAAAACCAGCTGTGAGGGAACTTCAATCTGGATCAAAAGCCACCAGAAGCAGGTGATCTTCACCTTCTCTGGTGGCTTTGCCTTCCTGCACCATCTGGTTCAGTTCACCATAAACACGTTGCTGGATTCGACGAAGGTTCATCCCTTCCGGGTTCAGTCCTCTCCAGCGTAAAAATTTCTCGTAGAGCTCAGGGAGTTGATCAAAGGGCACGCTGGCTTCCAGTGCTTTCCAGGATTGCATGCCTCCAGTGTAATCAAAACGGGTCCTGGGGTCATACAGCTTTGCCGTGCCCATAAGCGTTTTATAAGCGGCGGTTTGCTATCTTGAACCTGTGCTGTGCGAGTGAACGAGCGTGCCCACTCACATGTATGCTTTTAACACGCATGTACACGTATCGATTCACACGGTGCACGGTCAGGCACACTCCCTGAAGCCACCAGAAACGCTCTCACAGAGACAGCACACCAGAATTTCTATTCACCCAGTCGCTGATTGAGTTCAATCACCCAGTCGCTGTCGCTCGAAGGAAGAAAAATTCCTTCGAGTCTTTTTTGACCTTCCAGATGGGGCGCGACATCCAGGCTGAGCCGATGCTCTGACTTCAACGCGTACATGCGTGTGGACCGGTCATAAGTGATGGTGATGCTTTTGATTTTGTGGTTGATCACATGCCGGATCTGATGGAAATAGTTTCTGGCCCGGTCTCTGGGCATGTCCCCAAAGACATCCACAGCAATACCATCCAGGCTTGCCTCTTTCTTGATGCAGAGGTAAACAATCAGTTCAAAAGATTTTTTGAAAGGCAATTTGATCATGGCCCCATGGATCTCCAGTGCCTCTCGATCAATGGAGAGGATTTTGATGTGCGGCCCTGCAGGAACGGACAGCAAATTGCCATGGCGTCGGTTGATCATCTCGAACAGTTCAGGCACAAACAACCATTCCTCTGAAAACTCATGGGTCAGACCCTCAGCGATCATGTGCTCCACGATTTGATCCAGTTCCTTCAGCACATCTTCATCCCACAAGCCCAGTTTCATGGACATGCTCAGCCTGTAAATTCGGGTTCGCAAGACCTCTGAGGGGTTCCCGGCCCTGAGCCAGAATGCCTCAACCTCTCTCAAGAGCACAACATCTTCTTGCTGATAAGAGCCCTTGACCCAGGTTTTTCTGAGGAGAAATTTCTGGTTGAAATTGGCATTGTCTGCATACTTCTGCATTTCCCTGAGGGCCAGTTGGACTTTGCTGGCATGTCCCTGGGCGTGGTAAACCATCACCAGATACGACAGCGAAATAAAATGGTTGTCATACATGTTGTGCCTGCCAGCATATTCCCAGGCCATTTCAAACCACCCTCTGGCCTTTTCAGGGTTCCACAAAGACAGTTCGATGCAACCCATGACCGTCATGCCACTGGATTTGATCAGGGGATATGGACAGTCGATCAGTTCTGCACAGAGTTCCCTGGCCTCATCAAAACGGTTCAGATCAAACAGCAGGTCCAGTCGGGTCAATTTGATGTGCCACTTGAATCGGGTCACACAGATCTCTTCGGCCCGGCTGAGGTACAGATCGGTCTTCTCAGGCTTTTTTGCAGTCTGATAGATGTACGCCAGGGTGTGCAGGATTCTGGGGGCCGCAAACACAAATTCATCTGCCGACTGGATCACCCTCCAGGACCTTTCACTGAGTTTTGCTGCTTCAACAAGATCAAAAGCAGAACGGTGGATGGCGGTCACCCTGAAATACATGGCCTGATTGAACCTTGAAAGTCCCTGCGGTTCGATTTCCTGAAGTTCCTTCTGGCACTCTTCCACCCGATCACAGATGAAAAGGACCCTGGCCAGATCAATCTTTGCTGCATGACAGCCGCGTTCCACCGATCTGAAAAGGCACTCCAGTGCCCTTTCACGGTTCCCATGGGCAAGGTGGCACAGGCCTGCCCAGCGATCATCTGCAGCGCCTGGAGCCATGAGCGATTCATAAACAGCTAGGCCTTTTTCGAATTCTCCCAGAAATTCGCAGATCTGGAGGTCACTTTCAGGATCAAATCTGGCCTTTTTGAAAGCCATCTCTCTCAGTTGTTCCATCTCGTCCAAAACCCTGACCCTCCCAAAAGATTTGATGAGATCGATTTTTTCCACCGGGAGATCATGCGGATTTCAAAACATTGCAAAGCAAGATGGAAAGTCAAACAGGATGCTCAGTATAGCCCTGATTTTGTAAGCGATCAATTGAGAATCTTTCAGATTTCATTCAAAAGACCTCGCCATTGCGGGGTCTTTGCAGAACAGATCTCTGATTCCAAGCTTGACCGACAAAGCCGATCACACCCATCCTGTGCTCCACGAGTTGACCCATAAGGTCACGGGCTGGACCCAGGGCCTTGCGGGGGTCGAACCCTTTGGGGTTCCTGGCGAGGGCTCACGCCCACCCAAGGTGGACACCGACCTGCGTCTGGCGTCCACCTTGACCCTGGCGATGCCGTCCCTGGGGTCATCCAGCTCTGCTGTGCGTATAAGCGATTTATAAGTGGAGGTCTGCTATCTTTACCA
>NZ_BJXB01000069.1 GCF_007990775.1 Deinococcus cellulosilyticus NBRC 106333 = KACC 11606
GGGTGTCTGCGGCGAGGGCGACACTTTTGAGGTAATGAAAGTCGTTGGTGCGTTTCTGGTTGCTGCTGCCCAGGTGGCGGCCATCTCCACTGGTGGGAATGAACCAGAAAATATCGGGAACTTGAGTGTGAGTCATGTGGGTTCCTTTCACAGGACACTGGGTCTGTGTGGCGGTGTTGTCAGGAGATTAGAATAGATTACATATTTTGTCAACAATAAAATTTACAGGTTTGCCGGGAGGTCAAAAGAGGCAATAAGGAAAAATTGCGTTTTATTGCGAATTTTCAACCTCTTTTCATCAAAAAATTGAACTCAGGACAAGAAATTTTTGGGGTTGAAACTTAGACAACTTTGAGACATTGCATCTAGAAATTCATCGTTCCAGCGATTGACAATCCCATCAACATGAATTATTGATTTATTTTGTAAATTATTTCCAAAGGAGCATCCATGCCTGTCCTTGATCCCATTCCCCAGAGCCTGACCGTTCAGAGCGCCATTGAAACCCGCCGCAGCATTCGCCAGTACCATCCCGACATGCCAAGAAGCCATTTGCTGGAAATTCTGCGACTGGCAACCCTGGCCCCCAGTGCCTTCAATGCACAGCCCTGGAGATTCGCTGTGGTGGAAAACCCCGAGCTGAAAGAGCAACTGAAAGCCGTTTCCTACAACCAATCGCAGATCACCTCTGCCCCTTACACCATCGTGGTCTACAGCGATGCAGAAGACACCCTGAAAACCGCTGTGGAAACCTCACACCCACACTTTGGAGAAGAAGGCAAAGTGCGACAGGTGCAGAGCATCGAAAAGTCCCTGTCGAAACTGAGTGTGCAGGAGCGGGCCAGATGGGGCGACACCCAGGCCAACATTGTGCTGGGCATCCTGATGGTGGCGGCCAGAGGTCTGGGTTATGACACCGTGCCCATGATGGGCTTCGATCAGACCAAGGTGAAACAGCTTCTGGGTCTGCCTGACCATGTGATCATCACTGCCCTGCTGCCCATCGGGCGTGCTGCTGAACTTGGTAGACCCCACCACAGGCACAGCCTGGAACGGGTCACAAGGTTTTACTGAAAGGCCTTTGAACATGAACCCCGAATTTCTCTGGTATCTTCCAAATGACCTCAAGCCCGGCCACAGGGGCGACACCACCGTTGAGGGCTGGGGCAGCCTGGACTATTCCACCGACCTCGCCCTGCGTTGTGAAAGATCTGGCTGGACCGGTGCCCTGATTGGCACCGGCTGGGGACGACCCGACACCCTGATCACAGCCGCTGCACTGGCTGCCCGTACCACCACCTTTGAACCCCTCATTGCTGCAAGGCCTGGGTACTGGAACCCTGCACAATTTGCTGTTGCAGCCTCCACCCTGGACTCCCTGAGTGGGGGTCGCCTGCGCATCAACATTGTGACTGGTCAGGACAGGCCGCTTTCCTATGGGGACACCGAAGTGAATCAGCCCACCCGTTACAGACGCACCGCTGAATTCATGCAACTGGTAAGGCGCCTCTGGACAGAAGAAGATGTGACCTTCACAGGGGAGCACTATCAGGTTCAGAACGCTACCGTTCAGCCCAGACCTGTGGTCAAAGGCAAGAGGTTGCATCCAAAGCTTTACTTCGGAGGGGCATCCGATGCAGCAGAACGCACCGCAGCCGCCCATGCCGATGTGCAACTGTTCTGGGGTGAACCTCTGGCAGGCATCGAGGAACGCCTTGCAAGGCTGCGTGAACTGGAAAAACAGCACGAACGGTCTGCCCCACTGGAATATGGACTCCGCATCACCACGGTGGTCCGGGAAACCTCAGAGCAAGCCTGGAGGGATGCAGAGGAAAAAGTGGCCCGTTTTGCCGCCAATGGCAAAGACTGGCTGAGCAACTGGCACACAGGTGCAGCGGTTGGACAGCAACGCCTGCTTGTCCTCAAAGAACAGGGAGAAGTCCTAGATTCCTGCCTGTGGACCCGTCCTGCTGCAGCGGGTGGGGGTGGGGCCGCAACCACATGGCTGGTGGGCTCTGCAGCAGAAGTGGCAGATGCACTCGCAAAATACGCCAGACTCGGGATCTCAACGTTCATTCTCTCGGACACCCCTTACCGTGAAGAAGCTGAAACGGTGGGAAAGCTTTTGATTCCAGAGGTTCGGGCAAGGTTGAAAGACCTGGTGCTGGTGTCGCGCCAATTTTTATTTTTCAAAATTTATCTTCAGTGATTTCAAAATCTTGGAAAATTATTTTGATGCAATTCGCAAGATAACTTGATGCACCTATAGGGAACAGGTGCATCAAGTTATTAGTCATTTACCCGAACACAGTGACAGCCACGAACCGTGGAACGCGGGGCTGCCCTCCAGACGACGCACAGTAGAACTGGAAACCGTTGGCATCCACATTGGGGGTAGAAAGACCACTGCTGCTGATGTACGCGATGGTGGCAGTGACCTGATCGTCCGACCCAATGATGGACATGGTGTACCGTGCCACAGGCTGGTTGAAATTCACCCGGAATTGCGTGTTGCCGCCTCCAGCATCAATGGCCGTAACGCTCTGTACAACCCCGGTACAGGACGCTGAGCCTGGAGCTGTGCCATTGAAAATCACACTGCCAATCACTCCACTGGTGGGAGCCGACTGGTTAAGCCGGTCAGCAAGAGTGCCCTGGAAGGTCAGCCACCTGACCCCAATCTCTCTGGCATCTGTACTGCTGCCACTGGCCTTGCCATTGTAGACCAGAAGCGCCCTGCCATCATCCAGCCAGCACAGGCTGCTGGAGCCCACGGCTGCAGCCTCCCATGCCTCCAGGTCGCTGAACAGGGTGCCGCCATAGGTCCAGCCTGAGAGCCCGGTGGGGTCTGTGGTGTACCAGTAGTCGGGTTGCGGGTGCATCCCTGCAGCGTCCAGAACCTGGATGAGATGTCCGTTCGGCATCTGAAGGGTTGCCGCTTCCTCCACTTTCAGACCTGGCAGGTTTCCGAGCAGGTAATCCGGGTCTTTGGTCCAGGGTCCAGTCCAAGACCCCATAGGGGCAGTTGCCACGCCCATGTAGGGTGTGACTGGGCCACTGTCCCCTGAGTTGAAATTCGTCATCCAGTACATCACCAGTTGATTGTCGATGACCCTGACATCTGGGCTGTAATTGCCCTGGTTGCCTTCCCATGCCAAACCAGAGGGCTCCAGCACCGGGTCAGGGTGCCACACGTAACTGGCAGGGTTTGCCCAGTTCGCCCCTGGAGCACAGCGGAGATAGCCAATCACGATGGGTCCCGTGTACCACTGGCTGGGCTGGACCGTGGCTGACACATACACGTGCAGCTCGTCGGTCACATCGTCATACAGGGCACAGGGCGAAAACACAGCTCCAGAGTTCCACTGTCCAGGGATAGCGGAAGGCACGATGACCTGACCCAATTTGGTCCAGGTCAATCCCTGGTCTGTGCTCTTGGCAAGTCCAATGGTGGGGTTGTAGGGGGTCACATCGGTGCTGGCTGCAGTGTAAAACATCCATAGGGTTGCTCTGGCACGAAACACGAAAGCATCTCTGAGTGAGCCTGCATCAAAACTGCCTGCAGCCCCACGAATGAGCACGGGGTTTGAGGGGTTTTTCGAGATGGAGGCCACGACTGGATGGTTGCTGGAGGGGGCGTAATAGCCATTGGGCATCCTCCATCCGCCCCACGTGTTGGCGGCATTTCGAGCGGCCAGATCCTCACCACCCTCTCCAGAGCCTGCAGGACCCTGCGGTCCCTGTGGTCCCTGTGGTCCCTGTGGTCCTTGAGGTCCGACCAGAGAGGCCAGAAAATCCTCTTCGGTGCCACTGAAACCGTTCTGCACTGCGATTTCATAGGCAGACTTGCCATCCTCTCCAGCGGGTCCCTGAGGTCCAGCAGGTCCCTGTGGACCCGTTCCACCACCACCGGATTCCTGCAGCTGTGTAATGGCCTGACCGTGCTCCTGCACGGTGGCCGCAAGGTCAGCCAGTTGGTCTTGGGTTGCGTATGGTCCATTCACGGTGGTGCCTCCACAGGCGTTGTCTTCGATGATCACAGTCACTTTAGGGATGCTCATGGATATCTCCTTTAATTCCAGGTTCCAATGACACGGATGGTGGCTTTGACGGGGTTCGGACTGCCGTCCTGAAG
>NZ_BJXB01000070.1 GCF_007990775.1 Deinococcus cellulosilyticus NBRC 106333 = KACC 11606
GGACCTCCACAACCAGTCGTGACAAAAAGCACGCTAAGACCCATCTGAGAATCCAAAAAACAATGTGCAGCAAAAACAAATGACCCTTTTCTTACCGAATTTCCCAGCAAGGAATTGGACCCTTTGAACGACCTGCCCGGATTGGCCTCCTCTGAACTGACCACATCAAGAACAGAAACTCCCAAGTTGCGAAACGAAATCTCGGTTGGAACGGCAAATTTAGTCTTGCCGCTTAGGACTTTCCCTTTGGCCATCTTCACGTGGTTTATCCTGAAGCATGCTCCCCTTCCACGATGAGCACAACTACATTTCCATTTACGACCTGCTGAAAAGCCTCGGGATCACTCACCCTGGCAAAATCTGGCGGAAACTCCACCATGACCCTAAGCTTCAACTTCCAGACCACACCCTCAAGCAATTCACCATGCGCGATGGCCGCAAAGGACGCCTCAGACCTGCCATCCACATTCAGCATCAGCAACAGTTGCTTGATGCCCTCCAGCAAGCAGGGCTCATCCCTGACCCTCTGCACGATATTCTTCCCATGGAACGCACCATTCTCAGACTTCTGGAACGTTCCTTCGCGGACCTGAAGCCCCATTATGGCTGGTGGATCGATCACCACAAATTTGACCTGTACTTTGAAACGCCGAACCTGGTGGTGCAGTGCCACAGTATTCATCGCAAGTCAGCCCAGGTGGGCCATACAGCGCAGGAATTTCAGGACCTGTTGATCCAATGCAAGCTTAAGGGGGTCTGGATTGACCCTTACGCCGATGATTTTGAGCCCGGAGACTGTGTTTACCAGGTGCGTCAATGCCTGGAAGGTCATCCAGCAAGCTAACGAAGCCTGTTCACCATTCCTCGAAGACTTCCAGGGCTTCTGGGTCTTTCAACGGACGCATGCCGCCGTATTTGACGTCTTCTGGCAGTTCAAAGTGGTAGCGGCCCAGCACATTGATGTGCTGAAAACGCAAAGGGGAAATCCTTTTGACGTCTTCCAGGTCAGGCTTTTCATCCACCACATCCAACCAGTCCAGAATGGCCGACATGTAGCGGGTATTCCACAGCACGATGATGTTGAGCACCAGACCCAGGGCACCCATCTGATCTTCCATCCCCTCCTTATATTTTTGCTTGATTTCCCCTTTGTTGCCGTGGCACACCCAGCGGGCCACCCGGTGCCGCCCTTCGCCCCGATTGAGTTGCAGCAGGATTCTGCGGCGATAATCCTCGTCTGCAACATAATTTAACAGGTAGAGCGTTTTGATAATGCGGCCCAACTCAGAGACAGCCTTGCCCAATGCAGTCGGGGTGTTGTTCCCACGGGTCAGCACTTTCATGACATCCACAGCCCGGACTGAATTTAACTTTAAAGACCCTGCCAGACGCAGCAAATCGTCCCAGTTCTCTGCAATGACATGCATTTTGACCTTGCTGCGGGCTACGTCTTGCAAAGCCCCGTAGTCCACTTCGGTGCCCATCCGCCAAAACCGACTGCCTCCCACATCCGCAAGTCGCGGGGAGAACTGGTAGCCCATCAGGTGAAACAGCCCAAAAATCATGTCCGTGTAGCCATGCGTATCCGTCATGATTTCCTTCGGCTGCAAACTGGTTTGCTGCTCCAGAAGACCACCCAGCAAGAACAAAGAGTCCCTGAGCGTTCCAGGAACCACCATGCCATGAAAGCCAGAATACTGGTTGCTGGTGAAGTTGTACCAGGTAAATCCAGGCTTGCGACCAAAATACTTGCGGTTGAAACGGGCATGGATGGTCTTCATGGGCACCACAAAGCGGATTCCATCCGCAGATGCCACTTCCCCTTCGCCCCACACCTGGGCAAGAGGCAAAGTCGAATGAAAATTCACCAGTCTGGCATTGGCTTTGGTGAGGGTTTCTGCCCTCACATAGTGCTGCTGGACCCAAGAAAGACGCCCAATCGACAGGGCTGGATCACCCGGTTTTGCTACGGCCTTCAGACCAATGTTGCATGCCTGTGCGACCAGAACGGCACAAACCGACTTTGCTAGATCCGGCAGGCGTTCTTTGCCGTCACTGACATGGGTGAAATCGGTGCAGAACTCTGTGTGGCTCTGGATTTCCAGCAGCATTTCAGACAGGTCCACCTCGGGCAATCTGCGTTCTACTTGGGTGGTCAGCCCTTTCAAGCTCTCTGGGACTTCCAGGGCTTCCAGTGGAGTGATGATCGGGGTGGGGATACCCTCTCGTTCCTCAATGCGTAAGGTGGCGTTGCCTTCAAGCTGACGGTTGACCGAAAGAAACGCCTGATCTAACTCCTCCTGCAAGGCTTGCAATTCCTCGTGTGGATCGGTGGGCAGTTCCATCGTGCGACACAGGTCCTCTTTGATGGCTGCCCAGTGGTCCAGGTCCAGCAACTGTGCTCTGGGGTCACCGTAACGGGGGCTGCCGGGCACAAAGATTTCACGCTTCTTCAAAGCGATCTGCAACTCGTGGGCCAGACACACGGCGTATTGGTGCGGATCGATGTCCTTGTTTCTGGGCATCACCAGAGACTTCCACTCCAGGGGCACGAAGTCTCTGGGGGCCGTTTTCCAGTTCTGGCTCTTCCGGCGGTACTTCTTGCCGTAAAAGCGCAGGGCAGCCAGAATGGGTTTTGCCGCATCAATGGCATCAAATTTAACCGTCTGGATCAGCGGTTTCAAGAAGCGCTCGACCTGAGCAGTCACATAACTCCAGGCTTCAATCTCCTCACTGGCCACTGGGCTGGTCAACTCCCTGACTTGCTCCCTGGCAGCTTTGATCTGGCTTTCCTGAAGGTACTTGTAAATGACGCTTCTCAGCTCAATATCCAGAATATTGTCGTCCAGCACGAAGTCCACCACTTCAGCTAGCACTTGCGAAGACTGGTCGAGGTCCTTGAGGGTGCGAAACCTTTCCTTACGTCTTTTGTTTTTCCCTTTGATTTGTAGGGTCCCCATGACCGCATCAAAGACGTCCAGCGCGTCATCCACGGAGGTTTTCTCCAGGTGCTGCATCACCGCCAGCAGGGTGGCATAACGTCTGGGCTCGCTTAATTTGGCAATGCCACCCACCCAGTTCTGCAGGGCATGCCGGGCCATCCTCTCCAGTTTAAGGGACGGAATATCACTGGTGTCCACCTTTGACATTTTGTAGTCCTGGATGGTCGTCACTCTTTCCAGGGCAGCCACGAGAGCACTTGGGGTGTCGGTGACAATCGGGGTTCTCAGCAACTCTAGCGGTGTTTTGCGCTGTCTGCCTGGGATGACCAGCAAGTCCGCCAGTTGACCTTTTTGTTCTGACGTGAGCCTTCGGGCGAGGGTATGAAACAGCAAGGTGCTGTGGTGCTCACGGAATTTAACGATCATGCGGGCCAGCACGGTGGCACCTGGTAAGGCCACCTGACGTTTTCTCAACACCTCAATGGCCTGATCAAAAAGCACGATGGGGCGCTCATCTTTAATGCTGAGGGTGGCGTAAAGCCAGCGGGCGAGGTGGATGACTTCTTTGCCTTGGAAACCGTGGTAACCCAGGTGTTCTTCGATCAGGGGGTAGTGTTCTCGGTGGGTTTGTGGTCGTCTGGCGTAGTCTTGTAGGACCTGACGGGGATTTTTGATGCCCAACTGTCTGCCCAGGACTTTGAGGACCACCTCGGGAGCTGTCATGGGATCGGTAAGGAACGTGCCGAGATAGCGCAGTGTGCAAAGTTGGAGAGCAACACCAAGCTTGTTGGCAGGTCTGCGGCGCTTCTGGAGGAAATCCCGGTCCTTGCCGTCAAGTTTGAAAAACGATTTTAGCTGTTCTGGAGTAGGTTCCTGATGATATTGGCCGTATTTTTGGAGGTGTTCCTGGCGTAAGAACTCAAAGGACATGCTTTTGAGTATAGGCGTTCATTTGGATTTTTCTTCGTTCAGATCGATATTATTCTGATTTTCAGTGGGGTCTTAGCGTGCTTTTTGTCACGACTGGTTGTGGAGATCC
>NZ_BJXB01000071.1 GCF_007990775.1 Deinococcus cellulosilyticus NBRC 106333 = KACC 11606
TTGTGCCCCTTAAACGCCCGCGCAATCTTCAGAAAATTGTCCAGCAGCTGGTGTCCCTTTTCCGTCAGGGCGCTTTCCGGGTGGAACTGAACCCCGTGCACAGGGTACTGCTGGTGCTGCAGGCCCATCAGGGTGCCGTCCTGGGACCAGGCGTTCCCCACCAGGGTGTCTGGGAGGTTCTGCACGATCAGGCTGTGGTAGCGGGTGACCCTGAGAGGGCTTGGCAGTTCCTCGAACAGCCCCGACTGGTCATGGGTCACCTGGGAGGTCTTGCCATGCACAGGCTCACCGGATTTGACCACCTCTCCACCGAATGCTTCTGCGATGCACTGGTGACCCAGGCACACGCCCAGAATCGGGATGGAGGTGTGAAACTGCTGGATGACTTCCAGGGATTTCCCGGAATTGCGGGGATGGCTGGGTCCGGGGGAAATGATGATGGCATCCGGGTTCAGTTCACGCACGTCCTGAAGTTCAAATTGATCGTTGCGCCACACCGTCACACTGGTGCCGAGCTCCATGAAGTACCGCACCAGATTGAAGGTGAAGGAGTCGTAGTTGTCGATCATCAGGAGTTCCATGCAAACCTCACAGGCAGCAGGTTGAAGTCTGCAAGGAAGAATTCTGCTTCAGGGTGCTCGGCAAGCCAGTCCAGGTTCATCTGGATCTCCTGCACTTTCTCCTGTTTCAGCAACTTCAGCAGGGCAGGGCAGGTGAGCCAGCGGTCTTCCAGGGCAGGGGTGAACAGCTCCTCACCGAGTTTTGCGACCAGATTCCCCCGGTTGAACTGGGCGATCAGGCCATCGTCGTGGTACAGCAGCACCAGAGGGTCATTCACATTCTGGTCGGTGAAGTGGAAATTCTGGGTGTCCAGCTCAGAAAGGGGTTCATCTGCAACGGTGAAAGGCAGCGGTTCCGATGGATGTTCCCTGAGGGTGGTGTTCAGCTCTCCATCCTGATTCAGACGCAGTTCCACCAGCCATTCCCCTTCAGGGTTCTGCTCGGAGGTGAAATACAGGGCCTCATACATGGCCTGGGCATCCTCCGGGTACTCCCAGAACCGGGCCGACTTGATCAGGCGGTTGATGTGCTGACCCATCAAAGGGTACTGCCCATCTTGCAGGTGGAGGGTCTCGGTCAGGGCAAAAGCAGGTTTCTGATAGGTCAACAGCAGGGATTTGGTCAGGACCTCCTGAAACTCATCACCGGGGTCAGAATCCCAGGTGATGCCTCCTCCCACCCCATACTCGGCCTGTTCGAGTTCATCATCGGTGACCACCGTGCGGATCGGAACGTTGAAGATGGCTTCCCCTTCAGGGGTCATGTATCCGATGGTGCCGCAGTACACCTGTCTGGCAGACGGTTCCAGGCGGGAGATCAGGTGCATGGTGCTGATCTTGGGGGCCCCGGTGATGGACCCACAGGGGAAAAGTGCCTCAAACACATGCTCGAGATCAATGCCTGGATGGGTTTCTGCCTGAATGGTCGAGGTCATGGTCCACAGGGTGCGGTACTTCTCCACCTCGAACAGTTTGGCCACCTTCACGGTGCCCGGAATGGCGATGCGGCTCAGGTCATTGCGGATCAGGTCCACAATCATCAGGTTCTCGGCCCTGTTTTTTTCACTGGTCTTCAGGAACTGGCGCTGCGCCTCATCCTCTTCCAGAAAACGGCCTCTGGGAGCGGTGCCCTTCATGGGGCGGGTGGTGATCTTGCGGCCATCCCAGTGAAAGAACAGTTCTGGTGAGGCACTGAGGATCTGAAAGCGTCCCAGGTCCAGAAAGGCACTGTAAGCCCCCTGCTGTGCGCGGGTGAGCTGCTGGTAGTAATGAAAGGGATTCCCGGTGAAAGGTGCAGTCAGGCGCAACGTGTAATTCGCCTGGTAGGTTTCCCCTTCCGAAATCCATTTTTTCACCAGGGCAATGTTCTGCTGGTAGTCTTCCTCGCTGATCTGCGTGCGCCAGTGAATCTCCTGTGCTTCCTGCGCTTCCGGGAACTCTGGAGCGGGGGAGGGGAACTCAAAAATTCCGAACCACAACAGGGGCATCTGGGATGGTCTGCCTTCAGGCATGGCCGGATCAAAAGCCTGGGCAGCTTCATAGGCCAGGTAGCCCGCAGCATAAAACCCCTGCTTCACCCAGCTCTGTGCTTCCCTGAGCAGAGGACGCACCTCTGAAAGGGTGCGGGTGCAAAGCACCTTCACAGGCTCCCTGAAGCACAACCGCTCAACGGAACCCCCAGCAGTTTTGAATTCGAAAAGAAGCCACGGCATGTGCATTGTTCAGGCTCAGGGTCCACGGACACCATCCACACCAGTGACAGAAAGACGGCGCAGGATTCACTTCCTGAACACCTTCAAAGGCTGCCCTGGTCCGCACTTCTCAGGGCAGACAGACGGGTCGCTGTATGTATACCACGGGAGGGTGTGGAGGGACAAGGTTTAAGGAGGTGGAAAGTCATTTCATGGGTGAAGACAGCCTGAAAAAGCCATTGTTGCTGCAGAAGGCAGAAAGCAGAAGGCAGAAGGCCAAAGTTGCGTATTCAAAAAGAGAAGGATATACGACAGGCGGTTTGTGGGCTTTCTGAAGTTGCCTCTGAAGCTTTATAGAACCCTGAGATTCCAGGATTTGATGGTTGTTGAAAGCCTTCTGCCTTTGGCCTTCTGCTGTCCAGACTCCATGTACAGAGTTTCCTGCCAGAGCACCAACCTCCGCCATATCCCTTAACCCCTTAAGCAATTCAAACACGCGAAATTCCGCTGAAATCCGTTAGACTGATGCATATGGACGAGAAAATCCGCATTCTTCTGGTCGATGACCATCCGGTGGTGCGCAAAGGCACCCGAGACCTGCTGGAAAGCCACGATGACCTGGTGGTGATCGGGGAGGCCGGTGACGGTCAGGAAGCCATTGATCAGGCCATGAAACTGTCTCCCAATGTGATCCTGATGGATGTGTCCATGCCGGGCATGAACGGGATTGAAGCCACCAAGCGCATCAAGGCCCTTGCGCCCACCATCAGTGTGCTGGTTCTGACCAGTTATGACGATGATGCTTATGTTTTTGCCCTGCTGGAAGCCGGAGCTGCAGGATACCTGCTGAAAAATGCCCGTGAAGACGAGCTGATTCAGGCGGTGCGTGCCGTCGCCTCTGGCGAGAGCGTGCTGCACCCCAGTGTGGCCAAGAAGGTGCTGGGTCGCTTTGCAGCCAACACCAGTGCCCCTGCCCCCACCCCTGCCAATGATGTGGAAGCCCTGTCTCCCCGTGAACTGGAAGTGCTGCGCATTGCAGCCACTGGCAGCACCAACAAGGAGATTGCGCGCGACCTGGAAATCAGCCCTCGCACGGTGCAGGTGCACCTCGCGAACATCTTCTCCAAACTCGGGGTGGGAAGCCGCACCGAGGCTGTGCTCTACGCCATCAAACAGGGCTGGATTGACCCTTCAGCGCTGGATTGAAACGCCTGACGGCCCGCCGAGGGCCGAGAGCCCAGGGCCGAGGGCAGTCAAGGCAAAAGGAGCTGTTCACAGGCACTGTGGTTTGCTTTAAATGGCCGGGGTTGCAGCTGGGTGATTTGCTTGACAGGCAAAATGCTTTGCAATACGTTGCTCTCGGCTCTCGGCTCTCGGCTCTCGGCTCTCGGCTCTC
>NZ_BJXB01000072.1 GCF_007990775.1 Deinococcus cellulosilyticus NBRC 106333 = KACC 11606
TTTGAGGTCAGGTGTGAAACTGTTGCAGGCCGCCAGGAGCAATGTCATGGTGAACGTCAAACCAAGCGCTTTTTTATACATTCATCACCTCACAAAAAGCCCCAGATCCAAACAAGTTCAAAGACTTCTTCTGAAGCCTTCTGAATCATTTTGCTTTTTGTGAGATGAGCATATCCCCATCAGCAAAAGCATGTCAATCGCAGATCTTTTCAAATCTTACAGACATGAATATTTTATATGCCATCTTTTATACGTGATGCATGATTTTAACCAAATTGTCCAGCAATCAACCTCATTAACCATTGTCTCTTTAGGTTTTCAGGCAAGAACAGGGGGCATTTTTGCAAAATTCCTCATTTTCTTCACCTAAAAGCAATGAGGAGCAGAGAAAATTCTCTGCTCCTCATTGCTTAAAATCTCAGTTTTTTGAGTTCTTGATGTAGAAAACAGGTGAAGTCCAGCTGTCCCAGTGTGCGGGATTCTGGGCATCCCCTGCGGCACGCAAGGCACGGACCTGAATGCGGTAAGCACCATCCGGCACCACTTTGGTGACAGGCACACCAGCTTTCAGCTGGGCAGCCTTCAGGCTTCCATTCCAGTCGAAGATGTGTACTCCGCCAGCAGTGCTGTTGCGGTAGTAGTGGTTGATTTCCGAAATGACACTGCCGGTGCTGTACAGGGGTTGACCGGTCTGGCCATTGACCAGTTCAAAGACCACTTTCTCTGCAGGGTATTCCAGGTGGAAAGCCACTGCAGGCTTGTAACCTTCAGCCAGGTTGAATTCGGTTCCTTCGGTGTCAATGTAGAATTCTTTGTCTTCAGGATCGATGTAACCAAAGTAGGTGGTGGTGAGAGACGCCTCAGCCTGGTAATCTCCCTTGAAGCCCATGTAGGGCACCCTCAGGGTGGCAGCACCTGCTGCAGTCATGGTGATGTATCCACCAAAAACCGTTCCATTGGCATCCTGCGCAGAGGGGGTGATCTGAACACTCACCACTGCACTGCCTCCGGGAGCAATGCTGATCTTGTTGGTGCTCAAGACAGCCGTGGCTGCCTTGTCGCTGTACTTGCCAGGCTGCACCCCGACCGTGCCCACTGCAGGCTGGTGCACGATGTCATAGGTGACCGTTTTGATGCCCCTGTTGGACACCCGGATGGTTTTGGTGATGGTGCCTTCCACATCCCCAAGGGGCAAACGGCTGGGCTCGGCCAGGGTGGTGCTCACAATGCTGTGGGCCACATTCATGATGCCTGCGCCCTGGCGGTTGGTGGAATCCAGCAGGGTGGTTCCGGGGAACACCGTGGGAACAGAGTGGTTCTGCAACAGGGTCCGAACCTGTTCCTGTTGGCCTTTCAGGCTGGGCTTGGCTTCCAGCATCAGGGCAATGGCACCTGCCACATGGGGGGCAGCCATGGACGTTCCACTGAGGGTGGCATATCCACCTTTCTCCAGCGGATAGGTGGAATAGATCAGGTTGCCAGGAGCACCCAGATCAGGCTTGAATTTCAGGGTCTGGTTGGGACCATAGGAAGAGCTGAGGGCCACCAGATCGGCCCGGGGGTTGGGGAAGCGGGCCACTCCAGCTTTCCACTCCAGGGTGGTGGTTCCAGCAGCAATCATGGCGTCAAGTTTCTCACCATCTTCCTTGGTGACAGCCACCACAGGAATGGTGATGGGGGTGGTACCCACCACAGTGGGGCTGATGGCACCGGGCTGGTTGTTGTAGATCACCACTGCAGCAGCTCCAGCATTCTGTGCGTTCACCGTCTTGATGTGGAAACTGCAGGTTCCGCGACGGATCAGGGCCACTTTGCCTTTCAGGCTCCCTGCAGGCAGCGCATTGCAAGCGTCATTGGTGGTGGAGGAGGTGCCTGTTCTGGCGAATTCCAGGGTGCCAGAGGTGGGCAGGGGTGCTGCACCTGTTGCATTTGTCAGGGAGACGGCTTTCCCATTTGCATTGAAGAAAGGCGTCATCATGCTGACGTTCTCAAAGTTTGCCACGGCAATGGTGGATTCCAGAGCAGAGTTGAAGCCACTGGCAAAGGCACCAAGGTCTCCGTTGTTTCCTGCAGAGACCACCACAATCAGACCATCTTGAATGGCCTTGTTGAGGGCCTTGCTGTAGGGATCGGTGTCCTCGAACCAGGAACCGAAAGAGCCAATGCTCATGTTGATGATGTCCATGTCATCGGCCTGGGCCTGTTCCAGCGCAGCGAGCATCACATCATCTCCGGTGGAGCCTTCGCAGCCAAACACTTTGTATGCCCCGAAAGTCACATCAGGTGCCACACCTGTGACTTTCCCTTTGGCGCCGACAATGCCCGCCACGTGGGTGCCGTGACCGCCACAGTCATCCGCTATGGGATCTGGCTTGGTGACAGGGTTGTAGGGGGCCTCCTCTCCATCAGGGTCAGGGTTGTAGGTGTCGCCCACAAAGTCTTTCTGGGCCACAATGCGGCCTTTGAAATCCGGGTGGTCCACATCAATCCCGGAATCAATGATGCCCACCTTGATGCCTTTTCCGGTCAGACCGAGCTCAGTGCGGGCCACATCCACACCAGTCTGTGAGGTGGCAGTGTCAATTTCAGGGCTGATGGGAGGCTGGGGTTTGAGGCTCTCCAGTTTGTAGAGTTTGACCGGATACACTGCTTTTACACCAGGCAGACTGGCAATGTCTCCGATGCTCTGGTCGGTGGTGGTGATGGACACCCCATTGAACAGGCGGCTATAGGCGTAGTTCTGTTTTACAGAAATGCCCTGCTCAGCAGCCAGGCGGGTGAAAGACTGAGCCGAAAGCTTCTGGACTCCAGCCTGATTTTCAAATTCAACAAACCAGCGTCCAGGGCTCTGGTTGACCAGATCTTTGTTCAGGGTGCCCTGCGGAGCATGTGCAACGGGCAGAGGTGACACTGTGGGCTGGACACTGCTTCCACAGCTGGCCAGAAGTGCGGTCAGGGTCAACAGGACCAGTGAGGGATAGGGTTGCTTTTTCACTGCATGCTCCTTAAGGATTGACCACGCTCAGGCGAACGCGGTAAGTGTTGCTGGCCTTGTTGTCCTCAAAACCATTGGCGATGCGGGCACTGGTGACTTTCACGTAATACGTGGCATCATCGGTCAGCGTCATGGTGATGGCAGAGCCCATGTTGTTGTTGTTGCTGAGGTCTGCATCATCGTTGCTTGCAATGGGTGAGGTGGCAATGTTCACAATGGGTGGGTACAGGTAGGCCATGGAGTCCAGGGTGGAGTTGGCGTATGCCG
>NZ_BJXB01000074.1 GCF_007990775.1 Deinococcus cellulosilyticus NBRC 106333 = KACC 11606
AACTCAGAGACTTTCTCTTTTCTAGTGGATCATCTCTTGCAAATTAAAGCTAAGGAAGATAAAAAAGATTAGAGTTGCGTTTCGAGTGAAAACCACTAAAAATAAAATTGCTTCAATATTTATTGCACATATACTAAGTTTGATATATTCTTATTTATGTTAAAGAGACATTTAGCAATATTTACCTTGTTAGGGTGAATGATCTTCAATATACAAATTTATATGTATTTCTATGATGTAAATATTTGAACATCTTTTAAACTCTGATACGTTTATTAAACAGTAGTACAGGAATGTATAAAACAATAGCAATAATAGCCAAATAAGGCTGATCGATATAAGATGATAAGAAGTAATATAGAAGCAAAATCACAATACTTAATAAAATTCTCGGTAATTTATTAGGTGCATTATATGAATGAGTTAATGTAATTAAATTGATTAGGGCAAAAGTAAGCATCGATCCAGACAAGCTGTCAGACATAGTTGCGCCCAATGAAAAATAGGGAGAGATAAAATTTTTACTAACAAGCAAGATAATGGTAAATATTATTAATGGGAAATACTTCTGATGCGTAGAATGTATTCTCAAGAGAGTCATAACCGCACATAGGTAACCCGCAAAAATATCAAACGCCATATCTCTGTTCCTTAAAGGTGGACATGATGCTATTGTAATACAATTTGTCTGGGTTTTCCTTATTTAAGCAACAAAACAGGCCAAAATTTGTCCTGGAAAGCTTGGAGTTGAAAGTACGGACGAAACAAAGGTTCCTGCGGGGGTCCAACTCCAGCCGGGAAAGACTTTTTCCAGGGTAGTCATGCTTAAGGATCAAAGGCGATCCCATGAGGACCTGAACCTCCCCACACACGCTACATCAATCAAATGCCACACTTAAACGGACCACCATTTCAGGATCATGCAGGGCGGTTAGACTCAATTGGATCTTCAGTTTACTGGTTGGAGACCACCACTGGGGTGCGTTAACTGAGATTTTGCACCTATGCAGGGCCAGCTGCCTGATTCAGCCAAATCTCATGTGAGACAACAAAAATGGGCAGAGTGTCTACGTCTGCCCATCAATTGTTATGCACGTTGTTGGCCCTCTTGCCAAACCAGAACCACCGCAAGCTCTTCCAGATCCAACTCCGCGGCTTCCTAAGAGGTAACCGTCAAGTGCGACCCCATCACCATACCCTCGGAACGTCCTGTGCAGCCAGTCGCTTCTACAACCAGTACCAGTGGAACACCAGAGCACTGATGAAGGCCGTTCAGCAGCACATTCTGCAACAACTCTCCAAAGCTTACCCTCGACGATCAGGTCGCAAACCCACCCTGAACGTACTCGTAGATCTGACGACCCTGAGAAAAGAAGGCCAATTTCCAGGGCTACCCGTGTCCTACTTCAATGGCAAGTATGGTTTGCACCTGGTGGTGGTCTACCTGCTGATCGGCAAAGTTAGATTTCCCTGGTCTTTTGCTGTCTGGAAAGGCAAAGGACGTGCCAGTGAAAGCAAATTGGCGGTCGGCATGATCCAATCCCTGTGCCACCAACTGCAGGGACGCTTTCACCTCAAGGTCCTGGCCGACAGTGGTTTTGATAATCAGTACTTCTTAAAACCCCTGTCCCAGTTGGGCCTGACGGTACTGGTCGGCACCAAAGGAGATCGCAAAGTCGGCGATAAGAAGGTCAAGGAACTGTTCTTCAATGGCAGCTGGGTGAAACTGAACACGCCAGAGCTGCAGGTGACGGTGGCCTGGTTTGAACGCAGGTACCCGACGGGGGAAACAGAGCGGCGCTATGTGATGTGCAATCAGCCTCTGACGGCCAAAACGCTGGTGTCCTGGGGTAAGTCGCGCTGGAGAATTGAAGCATTTTTTAAAGCCGCCAAGGGCCGCTTCGGACTAGACCAATTCGGCCAGCGGACGTTGAGGGGTGCCATTCGGTTTATTTTTCTGTCTTTGCTGGCCTTTATCCTGACCCACACAGTCAATGAGTATCCGAATTCGTCAACCATGGATTGGGGAGAGCTGGCTTTTCAGGCTGCGAGAAGTCTGGTCTTGTGGGTGCTCAGGGCAGAATTCTTGATGCTGCAGGATCAGCTTTTTACCGACTCAGAGCTGCATCATTTTCCAAGGGCAGGATAGGTCAAATATCAGTAAACCAGTTACCTCTCCTGTAAAGTGGAGGACATGAAACGCGAGCGCTTCAAAGCCCCTTCTAGTGTATTTCTAATCCTGCACAGCCAGCAGAAATTTTGTTTGCTGCACCGCACCCACACAGGATGGATGGATGGTCTTTACAGTATTGCTGCCGGAGCTGTGGAGGCAGGAGAGACCCTGATTCAGGCTCTGATTCGGGAAGCAAAAGAAGAACTGGGCATCACCGTCCTACCCCAGCACCTGCAACTGGTTCACACCCTGCATGCCAAAACAGAAGGAGACCTCTGGCTAGGGCACTTTTTTGCAGCCCAGGAGTGGGACGGAGAACCAATAACCATGGAGCCCCACAAGCATAGTCACATCCTCTGGGTCCCTTTGGATGAGGTGAATGGTCAACTTGTGCCCTATGTGGAGCAGGCCCTTAGAGCGGTTCAGGCAGGTCAAATGTATTCTGAATTTGGATTTGAATTTGCCTGATCCAAACCATAACAAGGAACCTGAGAGTCGAATAGGTTCCTGGAACCTGAGGACTCCTGGCCTTCTGCCTACCTCACGACCTGAGGGATAACCTGCTACGGGCAGAGTTTTTGATACTGTACAACCAGCTTTTTCCTGGCTCAGGATCGCATGTTTTTCCATCGTCTGGATAAGTGCAAAATCTCAG
>NZ_BJXB01000075.1 GCF_007990775.1 Deinococcus cellulosilyticus NBRC 106333 = KACC 11606
TCGAGTGGCTCAGGTGGCAAGCTGGGTAAGCACAAAGTCGCTTGCAGGTCGGCACCACTCTGGAAAGCCATCAGCCATCAGCCGTCAGCTTAATACCCAGTTAGGCTTTCACTTCGGCCAGGAGAAGCAATCTCTTGTCCTTCCGACGCAGTTCAAATCTTTCTGCAGCTTCCGGCAGAAGCATCAAGTCCTCTTTTGCTGAGGGCTGACCGCTGAAAGCTGATCGCTCCATCCCATTGCCCGACTTTGCACTTGCCCTGAGCTGGCATGGCACTTGACATTTTATGGTTAGCCGACTAACATAAATTCCAGAAGGAGACGGATGACCGTCGAGGAGCACAACAGTCTGGGTCGGGCCATTGTTCATGTGGCCCGCGCACACAAGTACGCAGCGCAACTGCTCTTGCAGAAGCTGGGGCTTCACCCTGGCCAGGAGTTCTTGTTGATGTTGCTGGACCGCCTGGGCGAAACCCGCCTGACCACCCTCAGCGAGCATCTGGAAGTTCAACCCCCCACCGCCAGCAAGATGGTGGCCCGTCTGGAAAAAGAAGGGTTCTTGCAGCGCATTCCTGATCCCACCGACACCCGTGCGACCCTGATCTGCCTCAGTGATGAGGGCAGGGCCCTGATCCCAAAGATCATGGAAATCTGGGACGAGCTGGAGCGCATGACCGTGGAAGGGCTGAGCCAGGCAGAAATTCTGCTGCTTTCCCGGATGCTCAGGCAGATCACCCAGAACCTGGGGGAGCCTCCCGGCGGCTCCTGCTGATTTTTTGTTCCCAATACATAGCCGGCTAAATAAAAGGAGAAACCATGACCACCCAGAACCTGATTCGCAAGACCACCCAGGCTGCCCTCATCGCCACTGTGCTGAATGTGCTGCTGTTCTTCATCGCAAAAGCAGCAGGGGTCCAGTTGCAGGTGACGCAGGGACCGAACAGCACCACCCTGATGGACCTGCCCGTCATCGCTGTGATTCTGGCGACGGTGATCCCGGCATACTTTGCTGCTGGAGTCTATGCCCTGCTGCAGCGTGCAGGAAACACAGGGACCGTGATCTTTCAGGTGGTTGGATGGGTCTTTCTGGCCCTCTCCATGTTCCCGGTGATGGGACTCCCCGGAGACCTCTCCCTGAAACTGGTGCTGGCCCTCATGCACATCATCGCTGGAGTGACCATTCTGACCAGCCTGAATGCTGGGAGCCAGACGCAGCCTGCTGTGGTCCGCAACTGAGAAGCAAAACAAAAGACTCCCGAGGACCTCTCGGGAGTCTTTCTGTGCTGGATTTACAGACCAGCAGACTTTCTGAGGGTCTCAGCCTTGTCGGTTTTCTCCCAGGGGAACTCGGGACGGCCAAAGTGACCGTAAGCTGCGGTCTGGGCATAGATTGGACGCCTCAGGTCCAGCTCGGCAATGATCGCCTGAGGACGTGCATCAAAGTGTTTCCTCACCAGTTCGGTGATCTGGTTGTCCTTGATTTTACCCGTTCCGTAGGTGTCCACCCGCATGGAAACAGGGTTTGCCCGACCAATCGCGTAAGACACCTCCACCAGAGCCTTGTCTGCCAGACCCGCAGCCACAATGTTCTTGGCGATGTACCGGGCGTAGTAGGCTGCACTGCGGTCCACTTTGGTCGGATCTTTGCCAGAGAATGCGCCCCCACCGTGCGGCACCGCACCACCGTAGGTGTCCACGATGATCTTGCGTCCGGTCAGACCGGTGTCCCCGTGCGGGCCACCAATCACGAACTTGCCAGAGGGATTGATGAAGTACTTGGTCTCTGGACGCAGGTAAGCCTCAGGGATGACGTGGCGGATCACCAGGGCCTCCATGTCCTTTCTGATCTGGTCCTGCTCCACTTTTTCATTGTGCTGGGTGCTGATGACCACGGTGTCCACCCAGATGTCGTCCTTCTCACGGACCACGGTGACCTGGGCCTTGGCGTCCGGTCTCAGGTAATCCAGCACCCCTTCCTTGCGGATCTGGGCGATGCGGCGGGTCAGGCCATGGGCCAGGGTGATGGGCAGGGGCATCAGTTCCGGGGTTTCGTTGGTGGCATACCCGAACATCAGGCCCTGGTCTCCCGCACCGATCATGCTGAAGCGGTTCTCGGGCTTTGAGCGCTCGTCTTCAGACATGTTGCGCCACTCTTCGGAGTAGTTCACCCCATCTGCGATGTCCGGGCTCTGCTCATGGATGGTGGACATCACCGCACTGTAGTCGGCATCAAAACCATAGTGGGCGCGGGTGTAGCCAACAGAGCGCACGGCTTTACGCACGACGTTCTGCACGTCTACGTAGGCGTTCTGGGCGGTGACTTCACCAGCAACGACAGCGAGACCCGTGGTGACCAGGGTTTCGACGGCGACGCGGGCAGTGGGTTCCTGGCGGAGGAATTCATCGAGGATGCTGTCACTGATCAGGTCCGCGAGTTTGTCCGGGTGCCCTTCGGACACCGATTCAGAAGTGTAGTATTTGCGCATGCTTGTAGGCCTCCTGAGCGACAAAAAAAGGTCGCTCCAAGTCGGAAACAGCATAACATGGTCCGTTTCTGGGCATGGAGAATTGGATAGCATTCAGAGAATGCCGAGGACCAAGAGCCCAGGGCCGAGGGCACTGCTGTTTAGCATTGGCAAGAAGCTTTTGCATTCAAAGCTCACATGTGGGTTGACATCACCAATTTCAGCAG
>NZ_BJXB01000076.1 GCF_007990775.1 Deinococcus cellulosilyticus NBRC 106333 = KACC 11606
GACTCCTCTGACCCTTGTGACCTTGTAAACCTTAATACTTGATCGAAAACCCACCTAAACCCGATTTCATCCCACTCAAAAATGAAAAGTCTGCAACAGACCGTTGCCCTCGCTGTAGCTTTACTTCAACACTTGTGGCACGGTCAGCGATTCAAACCACTGAAATCCACGATCTTAAATCACATTTCGTTTCACCAGTTCTCTGGAAATGGCATTGAACACCCCTCCCATATCGCGCTGCATGGCATCGAGCTTATCGACTTTCTCAAGGATTTTGGCGTCCGATGCGGTCAGACTCTCCTCAATTTTCTCCAATTGACCCATGGACTCAGCCAGCATCTGGATCATTTTTTCCAGCATTGCCGTGGTGGCTTGAGTGTCAGTTTGTTGTTCTTTCCGGAGAATGGCGACGTCACTGCGCAGCTGTTTCAGTTCTTGTTCCTGGGCCTGCAGGCGTTCTTGCAACTCGGTCTTCTCCGCCTGGAACTGGTCGCGCAGGTAAGCCTGGTCCCTGATCCATTCCTCGAAGGCCTGTTGAACGGCTTCCCGGGGTCCCAGTTTGTTCAGGGTCCTGAGCCTTTTGACCCGTGGGATCAGGTCGATTTCGAATGCGGTGTAGGTTTCCTGTCCAGCGTCACGGTTGTATATTTTTGCAATTTCGGGAGGCAGGTATTCACGGATGTGGGTTCGCCACCTGTAGAGGGTGGTCCGTCCCATTTTTAGGGTCTGTTCCAGATGTTTCACGGACTGCTCGAAATGATCCTGTTCCATAAAGTGAATATACACAATGCCAGCGTGTCCCTCAATTGTTTGTTTCATTTGATCCAGATGCTTGTGCAGCAAGACACTTGCGTTTCGCTTGATGTTCCACTGGTGAAACACGGCTTTTGAAGCGTGTCAAAAAAAGAAAAACCCATTATTCATACATGACAGATGAAACAAGCGGGGCATCCCGTCAGGGTTCCTGCACAATCCACTGGATCTGATTCTGTTCACACCAGACCAGAAATGCGGATGAAAAAGTTTCATTGACGAGACATACCTAAAACTATTTTTTTTGCCAAAAAATCGCCGTTTTGCCTTTCAGGTCGGAGTCTTTTTGATTTTCCACCAAAAAGTAATTTAAAAAACATAGTGTCTGTCCCCTTTGAGCTCCTGAGGGCGTCTTGAAGCATGGTTTTTGTTCCAGTTGCCCATTGTGCCCGAGAGGGGGGGTGCATAATTTCCGCAGTGGTGATGGGGGTCGGTTCAGTGGTTTTTGACCCGAAAATGACCCCCCTTCTGGCGGGTGCTTTGGCTTCAGGTTCGGGTTTGTCGGGAACCCAGGGTCGGTTCGGGCAGGGTCAGCAAGCACCCACCGGTCCCTCCAGGTGGAACCCAGGGCCAGATGCTCAGGCAAGAGAGGGGACCCGCCTGCGGGTGTGCAACCCGGGTCTGGAGGGAGCGGTTCTCCTGGTGCCCACATGCCGGGTGTTCATCATGCGTCCACTCGCTCCCCTTGATGGTGCACGGGCGCTGCGCGAAAGCACCGGCCGTGGAGGGGGGTGGTTGAACGGGACGTGCACCTGCACCTGTTCTGCAACCCCACCCCCGAAACACTTCAAAACTCAGGTGGGTGCGTGCATGTCAACGCCCTGATCAAAGGTGGGCTTGATGCACCTCACAGCAGTTGAAGCCCTGAACATCCTGCACTTTCACACATCCAGGGTCAGAGCAACTGCTTCACCTCACATGCATTCACACTCACCCCCCTGACCCTTGTGACCCCCTTGACCCATGTCACCCCCCTGACCCTAGTGACCCCCCTGACCCTTGTCACCCCCCTGACCCTTGTCACCCCCCTG
>NZ_BJXB01000077.1 GCF_007990775.1 Deinococcus cellulosilyticus NBRC 106333 = KACC 11606
TAAAGTATGTTTGAGAACCATCTGAAAGCTGATATTTCCCATTTTACACCAGGTCTAACTGGAATGGGTTTGACGGAATCCCCGGAAGTAAACTTTCTACGCTGAGTCATGAAATCTCAGCGTTATTCCTGTGACCTGACGGATGAGGAGTGGGCTATTTTGCAGCCCCTTCTGCCCTCAGAAGCTTCCACCGGTCGGCCTAGAAAATGGTCTTTACGCCAGATCCTCAATGGCATTTTCTATGTGCTCCGGGGTGGCATCGCCTGGCGGCTCCTGCCCTGCAACTTTCCTCCCTGGCAGACGGTCTATTTCTACCATCGCCTCTGGAGAATCCAAGGTCTCTGGGAGCAATTGCACACCACACTCAGAGAAATGGTGCGGGTGAGCGCAGGCCGTGATCCTATCCCCAGTGCGGGAATCATTGACAGTCAATCCGTGAAAACCACCGAGGCTGGCGGGCCCAGAGGCTACGATGGGGGCAAAAAAGTCAATGGCCGAAAACGCCATATCCTGGTGGATACCCTTGGACTCGTCCTCAAAGTGGTGGTGCACGAGGGAAACCTGCAAGACCGTCAGGCTGCCCCCCAGGTCTTTGCTGGCCTAAAAGACCTCTTCCCAAGAATGCAGCATGTCTGGGCAGATCGAGGCTACACTGGCGATCTGATCAAAGAAATCAAAAACACGCTGGGCTGGACTATTGAGGTGGTCAAACACCCTTGGACTGGGGTCAAACGCGTCTGGGTCTCCAAAGACGCAGATCCACCCCCACCTGTCGAAGTGCCTGAAGGATTTGTGGTGCTGAAACGTCGTTGGGTGGTTGAGAGAACTTTTGCTTGGCTGGGGAAATCCAGACGTCTGGCCAAAGACTATGAACGACTTCCAGCCACTTCTGAAAACCTGGTTTTTGAAGTGATGATCCGTCTGATGGTCAAAAGGCTGGCCCATTCATGACTCCTGGCCGCTTAAAGTTGGAAGAGCGGAGAATGCACTTCATCGAACGTTTCCAGCGGGAAAAATTTCATGGTCCGAGTTGGGCCAGGGACTTTGGAGTCAACCGAAACACCATCTATGTGTGGAGAGCACGATATCTCAAATCAGGTGAACCAGCACTTAAAGCCAGCATTTCGAAGGGGCGTCCCAGACGACTATCAGCTCAGCAAGAACAGCAAGTCCAGCACTGGTTAAAAGATCCCACTTCTCCCATAGGACCCCACTGGACACCCATCTGGGTACGCGAGGTGATCGGGCGGGAGTTCGGCGTCTGGTTTCATCCTTGCCATCTGTATAAGCTTTTGGGGCAGTGGGGATGGAGGTGTGAAATTCAGTGATCAGTTATAATAAAGATCAATGTCAAACATTGAGAAATTCAGATTGTACCTCATGTGAGCGTAGCATATTCGAGCCTTGGGAATCATCTTCCAATCCTGAGTCAGTCCTCCGATAGCTAGCATGATGCGAATTTCGCCTTCTTGGCGGTATACCTCATACTGAACAATCACACTGAGAATTTCCAACACAAAATCTGGTGGGATCACCTTTTGTTGCGGCTCCGCCAGATCAGTGTATCTATCGCTTGCCGATACAATATATTCTTCTCCTTTTCTGGGCCAGTATTCGTTTAAGTAGTCGATCAAATCTTTCTTAATCATTGCAGGATCGTACATCTTTGCCATGACATCTTTAATTTGATCTTCTGTCCACATTTGCGAGTCAACTGGGGGGTGATCAGAATTTGTCATCACTCCAGTATAGCTACTTACACGCAGCTGAACGTGGACGCAAAAATCCGATGGCAGGTGGGTTTTCAAACATACTTTAA
>NZ_BJXB01000078.1 GCF_007990775.1 Deinococcus cellulosilyticus NBRC 106333 = KACC 11606
GAGTTTTTCAGGAACGGGGTATAGGTGCTGAAAGCGGTCTGGAAGTTTTCCAGGGTGGGGGTGAAAAAGAAGGTGGGAGGGGTGGAGAACGCCTGGGCCTCGGTTTTGAATCCAGCAATGATCATCCACATCAGGGGAAACAGGAACAGCAGCAAGACCAGATAGGTCAGTGAGGTCAGCAGGCTGTTTTGCACACTGGCAAGAATCTTGCGGCTCTGGTCGTTCTGGTGGATGGCAGTGATGTCCTTGACCTGGCTCATGGTCTTGCCCCCTGAATGTTGCGCCCGATGATTTTGAGAATCACCATCGCAACCAGATTGGTGAAAAGCACCGCAATGACCCCGGCAGCAGAGGCCAGACCGATGTTGTACTCCGCAAAGGCCTTCTGGTAGATGAAGTAGGGAATGGTGGTCGTCGAGATTCCAGGCCCACCTGAAGTTGCAGTGTAAATCTCCCCGTAGACCTGCATCAGGAAAATGGTTTCCAGCAGGATCACCACCTCCAGGGAACGCATCCAGTTGGGAACAATCACATACCAGAACTCCTGCAGTGGACTGGCCCCATCGAGCCTTGCAGCTTCAAGTTGCTCCTCAGGGATGCCCTGCAATCCGGTGAGTAGAATCAGGGCGGCAAAGGGGGTCCATTCCCAGGTGACCATCGCAATGATGGACTGCATGGGGTACTGCGAGAGGTAATCCACCACGGGCAAACCCAGTTGCTGGCTGAGCCATCCCAGAAAGCCAAAGACGGGGTTCATCAGCATGTTCTTCCAGACCACTGCGGTGACCACGGGCATCACCAGGAAGGAACTGATGAACAGCGTTCGGACCACGCCACGCCCCAGAAAACGGCGGTTCAGCAGCAGGGCCATGCCGCCGCCGATCACCACAGTGAGGACCACCACCGAGAGCATCAGCACAACAGTGTTGAGGATCACCTGCAGGTTCTGGGATTCGGTGAAAAGCGAAAGGTAATTCTGGACGCCAATGAAGGGCCTGCTGTCAGGCACGGCCAGATTCCACCTGAAAAAGCTGTAGTACACCGTCATCAGGAAAGGAAGCTGGGTGGTGACCATCAGGTAAACCAGGGCAGGAAGCACCAGCAACACTGCAGGGACATTGATGGAGGTGCGCGTTTTTTCGGGCCTGTGAACGGTGCCTGGATTGCTGAGCATGAAATCTCCTTTCCGGGAGGAGAAGGGGGAAGAGGAGGGTGTGAAACCCTCCTCTCAGGGTGAGGTCAGCCAGAGAAAGTAGAAGGTGAGGGGCTGACCTGCTGTGGCATCAGGAAGATGGAAGACATCAAGAAGTTGAAGTGAAACTGCATTGCCACAGCGGTTTTTGCATGGGGCTGACTGCAGGAGAGGGACAGTCAGCCTTTCAGGAATCACTTCTTGTAGCCGCCTTCGGTGCTGACCCTGCTGGCAGCAGCCTGTCCCTGGGAGAGGGCCTGATCGACGGTCATCTGACCGGAGAGCACGCCAGCAAGGTACTGCCCAACCTGCGTTCCCAGCGCCTGGAACTCGGGGATGGCGACAAACTGCACGCCAGTGTAGGGCACAGGGTCCTTGGTGGGACGGGTCGGATCGGCACGGTTGATGGAGTCCAGCACGATGTTGGCGAAGGCTCCCGCAGCTTTTTGATACTCCGCGCTGGCATAGGTGGATTTT
>NZ_BJXB01000079.1 GCF_007990775.1 Deinococcus cellulosilyticus NBRC 106333 = KACC 11606
AAGCAGCACCTACAAGAATCCCAGCTACCAGAAAGCCGCTGGCGCATTCGCCAACATCGTGCTGGATTCCATCAACCGTGCAGACCCCACCAACGCCACCAAAGACCCTGTTCCTTACACTGGCGTGCAGTTCGTGGGCATCCCCGAGTTCCAGGCGCTGGGAACGCAGGTCGGACAGTACCTCGCTGGCGTGCTGAGCGGTCAGATGACCGTGGATCAGGCCCTCAAGCAGGCCCAGACCGCTGCCGACAGGGTCAGCACCGAGGGTGGCTACAAGAAGTGATTCCACAGCTGGCCTGCTCCACCTGAACGGACTTTCCTCAAGCATCGGGTGGAGGGAGTGACCCCTCCACCCGATGCTTTCCCTCGAAGGTCAGCAGCACACTCCTTTTGATTCTCCGCAGGTCAGCCCTCCACCCTTCGCCTTCTCTTTTTGATGCATCATCGCACCTCGCTCAGCCGCATGATGCATCCCCACAGAAAAGAGTCCAGATGATCAGCAATACTGTTCCCACAACAAAAGAAATGAAAAGAAAGCCCATCAATTTGCCTGCGGTCCTGCTGGTCCTGCCCGCGCTTGTGTACCTGATCGTCACCACCCAGGCCCCATTCCTGATGACGGTGTACTACAGCTTCTTCAAGTGGAACCTCACCATTCCTGACCAGCGTCCCTTCATCGGGCTGAGCAACTACCTTTCCCTCTTCACCGACCCCCAGAACCTGCACGTGATGCTCAACACCGTGGTCCTGATGCTCTCGGTGGTGGTCCTCACCATCCTGATCGGAGGAGGCGTGGCCCTGCTGCTGAACCGCCGTTTCCTGGGGCGTGGCGTGGTCCGAACGCTGTTTATCAGTTCTTTCCTGGTGATGCCCGTGGTCACCGCAGTGGTCTGGAAGAACATGCTGATGAACCCTGTTTTCGGATTTTTCAGCTGGGTCAGCCAGCAACTCGGCCTTCCTGCCGTCGATTTTCTGTCCCAGTACCCGATGGGCAGCATCGTGGCGATGGTCACCTGGGAATGGACCCCTTTTGCTGCCCTGATCCTGCTGACGGGACTGCAATCCATGCCCGAAGAGCAACTTGAAGCCGCTCGACTTGACGGGTGCACCCCCTTTCAGGAGTTCTGGTACATGGTGCTGCCCCACCTCTCCAAATCCCTGGAAGTGGTGGTGCTGCTGGAAACCATCTTCCTGATGCAGGTCTACGGGGAAATTTACACCGCCACCTCTGGTGGTCCTGGCATTTCGACCACCACCATTCCCTACTTCATCTACCAGAAGGCGTTTGCGGAGTACAACATCGGTCTGGCCTCTGCTGCCGGGGTCATCGCGGTGCTCTTCACCAACCTCGTCTCTTCCGTGATCCTCCGGATCATTGGCCGCAACATCCAGGGAGCGAAAGCATGAGTTCCATTCAGGAAGCCACCCTCAGACCCGCCGACCAGAGCAAGAAAACCGTGGCCATGATCAAGGGCTCACTGCTGACGGCCCTCACCTATCTGGTTTTGTTGCTGTTCCTGTTTCCCCTGATCTGGATGGTGATGGCCGGCTTCAAAACTGAGGCACAGGCGTTTGCCACCCCTCCCATCTTCTTCTTCAGTCCTACCCTGGAAAACTTCCATCGTGCACTGGAAACCTATGGTCCATTCCTCAAAAACTC
>NZ_BJXB01000081.1 GCF_007990775.1 Deinococcus cellulosilyticus NBRC 106333 = KACC 11606
AAAATAGGGGCCATGAGCCCGAAAAAAGGCTATGACACCGACGTGACCGACGAAGAATGGGCCTTTGTCCTCCCGTACCTGGCCCTCAACAAACCCGACAGCAAACACCGCAAATATCCCCTCAGAGACATCTTCAATGCTCTCAGGTGGATCATCTGTGCAGGTGCTCCATGGCGCATGATGCCGAACGACCTCCCACCCTGGGCCATCGTCTACCAACAAACCCAGCGCTGGATTCAAGCTGGAGTTTTCGAGGACATCGTGCATGACTTACGGGAAATCCTGCGCATCGCAGCGGATCGAAACGCCAAACCCACCGCCGTGATCCTCGATTCCAGAACCCTGCAATCCACCCCTGAGAGTGGGGGTCGAGGTGGCTATGACGGGGCCAAAAAACGTAAGGGCAGTAAAGTCCACATGGCTGTGGATACCCTCGGCCATCTCCTGGCCCTGGTGGTGACCCCGGCCAATGAACAGGACCGATCCCAGGTGGTGGAACTCGCAAAGCAAGTCCAGGACGTCACCGAGGTGAATGTGGAAATTGCGTATGTCGATCAGGGCTACACTGGGCAAGAAGTGGCAACTCGGGCAGCTGTAGAGGGTGGAATTGAGCTGCAGGTCGTCAAATACCCTGAATTTAAGAAGGGCTTTGTGCTGCTTCCCAAACGCTGGGTGGTGGAGCGGTCTTTTGGCTGGCTTTCTCGTTTCAGACGGCTTGCTCGGGATTACGAGCGGCTCCCCGAAACAGTGAAAGGTTTGCATTTTCTAGCGTTTGCTTTCTTGCTCCTCCACCGGGCCGGATCTCTTCTGGTCCCACTTCAGGCATAAACTTCCTAACACGCTCTACGAAGAAGGTATGAGCCTCTTGTACCTCCAGATTGTACATGGTGCGGGCTTCCTGGATGGTATGGATGTACTTGACTTCACCCAGGGTGCCATCAGCCTGCTTGAGTTTGTCCCCAACTTTGAGGTGCCCAGCCCCCACCCACTTCTCACTCAGGTCCGGGTGGCCTTCAGGTTTGGGTCTGGGTTCATCGGCTGAACGCTCCTTGACGTAGTTGGAGCGTCCAAATATGGGGGTCATACAGCAAGGGATTTCGAAATGAAAATGGTGCTACCCGAAGGCCGTAGCACCTCGGTAGCACCCCGGTAGCACCAAAAACTGCTATCTGACCTGTTTTGCAGTATCCTTGAGCAGGTCATTCAGGGTCAAAGCGGCCTCTTTGCGCTGCTCCTCATACACATGGGTGTAGATTCGTAGGGTCAAACTGGCATCCTGATGTCCCAGTCTTTCTGCCACCACTTTGATGGGAATCCCTTGCCGTACCAGCAAGGAAGCTGATGTGTGTCGCAGGTCATGCAGTCTGATTCTGGGCACCCCAGCGAGCCCAATCAGCTTGTGGAACACCTT
>NZ_BJXB01000082.1 GCF_007990775.1 Deinococcus cellulosilyticus NBRC 106333 = KACC 11606
TGGTCTGACCCCGGAAATGTGGACCAGTTGCATGTAGAGCATTCGGCCTGGAAAGGTCAGAATAAACCATGGCGAAACGTAAGTTGACCGACGAGCAGATCGTAGACCTCCTCAAAGAAGGCGAAAAAGGCGAACTCAGCGTTGCCGAGCTGTGCCGCAAGTACAACATCAGCGAGCCCACCTACTACAACCTCAAAGCCAAGTACCAGGGCACCACCACAGCCGAACTCAAACGATTAAAGCAGCTGGAACAGGAAAATGCCCGTCTTCTCAAGCTGGTCGGCCAGCTCACCTTGGAGAACTCTGCGATCAAAGAGGTGCTGAAAAAAAAGTGGTAACCATCAGCGACCAGCGCAAAGCGGCACAACTGCTGGTTGCAGAGGGGCTCAGTGAGCGTCGTTCAGCCCGCCTGCTGAACCTGCACCGCTCGATGCTGCGTTACCAGAGCCGCAAGGTCAGAGACGAGGTGCTGGAGAGGCGCCTGAGGGAACTGGCTGAGCTTTACCCAGTCTATGGCTACCGGAGAATGCACCAGGTGCTCTTGCGGGAAGGGATGGTGATCAACAAGAAGAAAGTTCAGCGTCTATGGAGGGAGCTAGGTTTTCTGCGCTCCCAGAAGTCTTCTCCGCGCAAGATTCGCAGTGGAGCGACCTTACCTGAGGCTGCGACACGGCCCAATGAAGTCTGGTCGTACGACTTCATTTTCGACCGTACGGTGAGGGGTGAAACCCTGAAATTCCTGGTCTTGATCGACGAGTTTACCCGCGAATGTCTGTCCCTGACGGTGAAACCTAACTTCAGGTCGGCTGATGTGCAAGAGGTCCTCAGATCGGTGATCCAGACCCGCGGTGCTCCTGACTTCCTGAGATCGGACAATGGAAGTGAGTTTATTGCGTCTGAGTTGAGAATTTTCCTCGGGTTGCTGGGCGTAGGGACCAAATACATCGAGCCGGGCAAACCCTGGCAAAATGGCAAAACGGAGAGCTTCAATGCCCGATTTCGGGAGGAATGCTTGAATCGGGAGGTGTTTCACACGGTGTGGGAGGCTTCAGTGATCACAGGTCGCTTTCGTGACCATTACAACCAGATCAGACTGCATTCTGGGTTGGGCTACCTGCCACCAGCTGAATTCAGGGCTAAATGGGATGCATCAAGGGTGGAAATTTCGTAATCTCAGAACAGGGCCTTTGCTCTACATCCAACTGGACCAAACCTTGGGTTCCTCCC
>NZ_BJXB01000083.1 GCF_007990775.1 Deinococcus cellulosilyticus NBRC 106333 = KACC 11606
ACTCACATCTTGCACCAGGAATAACCAAGTCTAGCAAGGGATAAAAATGCAGCAGGGACAAAAAAAGCGTACTGTTCCCCCAAAGTGGGGTTGTCATGAAGCAGTACGCAAAAACATTCTTCCACAACCTCCAGCAGATTTTCACCCCCCACCAGCAGCAGACCTTCAAAGCCCTGATGGTCCTGTTCCTCGCTGCCACCGGAAAACCCTTGCCACACTCCTCCAAGCTTAAATCCGAAAGTGCCATCAGCCGGTTTTTGAACCACTACCGCTGGGACACCAGGGAGCTCATTCGACTCTCCCGGCAGCAGATCACAGACGTCCTGCAAACCTACCAGGGGAGAAGAGGCAGAAAACACCATCTGGAACTGATTGTGGATTTGACCACCCTGGAGAAACGCGGCAAATTTAAAGGGCTGCCCGGCTGGCTACATGTTCTGAAAAATGCTCGTGGTCTGCATTTGATCGTGTTGTGCGTCAAGATCGGTCCGCACTGCTTCCCGTGGAATTTTCGCATCTGGAACGGAAAAGGGAGCAAAAGCCCTACCGTGCATGCTCTGAGAATGCTTCAGGCGTTTCCCAAAACGCTGAGCAATGGCTTCAAAGTTCGGGTGCTGGCCGACGGTGGGTTTGATGCTGCCGGATTCATCGTAGGGGTTCACCAGCTGGGCTATTCGTGCATTGTGGGCACCCGGAGCACCCGAAAGACCACCGAGGGCAAAAAGTTAAATCAGTACCCTTTTCGGACCAGGACCATCTACCTGAAAAACGTGCAGCAAGATCAAAAACCCCTGCCGATCTACTTTTCCTGGGTGTGGTTGGAGCGCAATGGACGCTGGGAGAAACGCTATGTGCTGTCTACTGAGCAGATGACGCCCAACAATATTCGTCGTACTGGGCGTCGCAGGTGGACCATCGAGGGCGTTTTCAAGATTTGTAAAAACCGCTTCGGTCTGCACCATTTTGGTCAGCACAGCAAAATGGGGGTCTTGAGGTACCTGTTGCTGTCTCTGGTGGCGTATGTGCTGTCCCACGTGCAATTGGAGGGAAAAGAAAGGGGTTTCCAGACTGGGGGAAATTGGCCCGCAAAGTAGCTTTGCTTGTGTTGAAACCGGAGCTGGAATGGGAGCTCCTACGACAAAAAGCCCTGCTGGACTGGGAATATGAAATCTTATGCAAGCAGGTGGTTTAGGTGCAAGATGTGAGT
>NZ_BJXB01000084.1 GCF_007990775.1 Deinococcus cellulosilyticus NBRC 106333 = KACC 11606
TTACCAGCCACGACCTTTGATGCGGTTGAGGTCGGTTTCCAGCTGCTTCAGGGCAGCGGCAGCCTTCTGCTTGCCGGTCAGCACACTGTGCACCGCACCCGAGAACGCCTGAGACACCTGGTTGTACTTCAACCCCGTCACCCCAGAAGGACGGGCCACCGCACTGGTGAACACATCGTACAGGCTACCGAAGAAGGGGTTCGCTTTCAGCACATCCTTGTCCTGGTACAGAGACTTGATGGTCGGGTTGTAGGAGGCCTCAATCGCACGGCGCTTCTGCTCTTCAGGTCCCGCCAGGTAACGCACCAGCTCAATCGCCGCAGCCTGGTTCTTGCTGTAGCTGGACACCGCCAGCTGCCAGCCCCCCAGCGTCGCAGCGTTCTGACCACTGGCGCCCCCTTTGGGCAGCGGGGCCACCCCGATCTTGCCTTTGACTTTGCTGTCCTCGCCCTGACCCAGGGACCAGGCGTAAGGCCAGTTGCGCATGAACGCAGCGTTGCCCGACTGGAAGATCCCACGGGCGTCTTCCTCGGCGTAGGTGGTCACACCCTCGGGGCTGATCTTCTTCACCCAGCTGGCGGCCTGCGTCAGGGCCTGCACTGCTCTGGGGTTGTTGATGGTCACTTTGCCCGTCTTGTCGACGATGGTGCCGCCCTTGTAGGAGGTGATCCATTCCAGTGCGTCACAGGTGAGGCCTTCGTAGTCCTTGCCCTGCCACACGAAGCCCTGGAAGTTCTTGTTGGTCTTGCGCTCACCATTCTGGATTTTCACGGCCATGCTGGCCAGTTCACTCCAGGTTTTGGGGGCTGACTTGTAGCCGTACTTCTGCAGCAGGTCACTGCGGTAGAAGAGCAAACCGGCGTCGGTGAACCAGGGGATGGCGACCAGTTTGTTGCCGACAGTGTTGGCGTCGATGATGGCGGGGAAGTGGTCGTCGACTTCACTGGCGGGAACTTTGCCCTTGAGGTCCACGAAGTGCTGATAGAGGATGCCGGGCCAGACCACGTCGATCTGGTAGACGTCGATGGTGTCGCTCTTGGCGGCGAGTTGCTGCTGGTAGAGGGCGAGTCGGTCGTTGGTGAGGTTGGGGCTTTCAAAGACTTTGACGGTGTTGCCGGTCTTTTTGGCCCATGCGGCCACCCCGCTTTTGCACATTTCCAGTTCCTGACCCACTGCACCACACGCAATGGTCAAAG
>NZ_BJXB01000085.1 GCF_007990775.1 Deinococcus cellulosilyticus NBRC 106333 = KACC 11606
CTTATATCCTTTCATTAGGGACGAGGTGCGATAGATCGCCATGTTGCGGGCTTCCAGAAGCCGAAAAGGAGTCAAGGTCGTCGCATCTTCTTCCTCCCAGTCGAGCTCGAACAGTGACCTGAACGAATTTCGAATCATAAGCCAGAGCCATGCTGGGAAGGTCCCTGAAACATCCCTGAGGTATCTGATGACCGAAAAAACGTATGTGGGAATCGATGTGGCCAAACACAAACTCGACGTGGCCGTGCTGGATACGGGTGAGAGCTTTCAGCAGCCCAACACCCAGGACGGGTGCAAAGCTGTTGTGGAACGACTTCAAGGCTTGCTGCCGGAGGTGTTGGTGGTGCTGGAAGCCACTGGAGGTCTCGAACAAGGGGTGGTCATTGCCCTGACTGAAGCCAAAATCCCGGTGGTGAAAGTCAATCCCAAGCAGGTCAAGGACTTCATTCGTGCTTCTGGACGCAAAGCCAAAACGGACGTGCTCGATGCCATGATGCTGGCCCTCTTTGGCAAAGCCCTGCAACCCGAAGTGCGGGAGTTGCCCGATGCGGACAGCCGTCATCTGACCGAGCTGTTGGCCCGTCGCAGGCAGGTTAGTGACCTGATCACCCAGGAAAAGAATCGGCTCTCTGTCGCCAGAGATGTGCGGGTGAGACGGGACATCCAGGAGACCATTGATTTTCTCGAGGACAAACAGAAAGGCCTGGAGCAGGAACTGCAGGACTTTCTGGAAAAGAATGCCAGCTGGAAGGCCAGGAAAGAACTGTTGATGTCGATGCCGGGCATCGGCAAGGTGACCGCCTGGACCTTGCTCTGTTGCCTTCCCGAACTGGGGATGCTCTCTGGGAAACAAATCAGTGCCCTGGCGGGGGTGGCCCCCTTCAACCATGACAGTGGACAGTTGAAAGGCAAACGAGCGATTTGGGGTGGACGGGCGGAGGTCAGGAAGGTGCTCTTTATGGCGTGCCTGAATGCGGTGCGCAAAAATCCCGCCTTGCAAGAGGTCTATCAGCGTCTGGTGGGGCGTGGGAAAGCGAAGAAGGTGGCGTTGGTGGCCTGCATGCGCAAGATGCTGGTGATGGTCAATGCCATGGTCAAATCGAACACGGCCTGGACGCTGAATCCTGCTGGATGAGCAGGTCAAATGGGTTCACCTCCCTTGACTTTCTTCACAGTGACTCCTTT
>NZ_BJXB01000086.1 GCF_007990775.1 Deinococcus cellulosilyticus NBRC 106333 = KACC 11606
TAGTGCAGGATCACGAAAGAGGTTGTGCAAGCGGTTCCAATTTAGGGCAACCATAGTAAGCGCAGACCCGAGACTCCAATTCTTCAGCAGAAAGCAAGCCCTGAGCAGGCATCACCGCCCGCTTCCCATGCAGCCATTTCGGTTCAATGGGATTCAGCCAAGGGCTTCTTTTCGGCAACAGGCAACTCAAAATTCGCACTCCACCTGACATTTTGGCCTCACGGTTGTGCCATTTGATCCAGGAAATGACCTGCTTGCTCATGTGCCAACTGGCATTGTCCCAGATGAGCAGCAAAGCCTTTTTGCCCTGCTTACCCAGTTCCTGAGTGACCCACAGTAGAAAGTCACAGGTCACAGCACTGATCGGTCTGCCTTTCACAAACCGCAGCATCATTTCCCCCGAGTCGGCCCTCAACAAGCCATAACATGCCAGAGCTTTAGGATCTTGATCTCCACTCTGCCACTGGGGTTTTTCGGTCTGTGGACGGTTCTGATCCGTCCACAGGGCTCTTTTGGGCTGAGCGAAGCGACTCCACCACACCTCGTCCTGAAACCCCAGCACCCAGTCTGATTGCTTGAGGGCCAGATGGATCAGTCGTGCCCGTTGGTTTTTTTCACGGTGTAGTTGGGATCATTCGAAGTGATCCAGGAGGTGGCCTTTTTCCAGTTCACTTCCAGACGTTTTAGGGCCCGACGCATACTTTCGTAACTCATTTTCTCCCGGGTGATGCCTTGCTGGAAGCTGACCTGAGCTAACGTTTCCAGCGTCCAGTGGTCGTTTTCTACGCCATAGTCTCGGGGTTTTTGTTGCAGTAGAGCATGTAGGCGTTGTAATGCCGCTTCATCAATATGAGGCAGCATGGTGTGGGGTCGGTGGGATTTTTCATGGAGGCTTGCTAACCCATCAGCTTCAAAGGCTCTAAAGGTGTTGCGTACGGTCTGGGTGGCGATTCTCAGCGATCGGGCAATCTGGGAGACCACCTGACCCTCATGGCTGGCCAGGAGAATTTGACTGCGCCTGACGGTGAAGGCATCTTTAGCTTTGAGCTGATTTTGGAGGTGCTGGACTTCCTCTTCCGTGAGGTGCCGAACTTTGACTTTGACGCCCATGACTCACTGTGACACATCCCCTGTATTCCCACAACTTCACTTGTGATCCTGCACTAGG
>NZ_BJXB01000087.1 GCF_007990775.1 Deinococcus cellulosilyticus NBRC 106333 = KACC 11606
ACTTCCTATCTTACCAGTTTTGAAGCTTCAAGATTCCTGGCGAGCATCTTCTGGGGAACAATAGCTGAAGGCCGTCCAGCAAAGCCTGCAATGGCTTCCTGAACAACTCCAGCAGCAGGGAGATCCCCACGCGGAACACACTGCGGGCCAGACGGCCATGGTTCTTTTTGCGAATGTGGACCCTTTCACCCAATTTCACCGCCCATACGAATACCACCGCCAGCAAGCACACCAAGCGCTCTAGGTGGCGAGGATCGGTCATGTGGGTGTTCTCCAGCCGAAAACCTAACGATTTCATGTTCTTGAACAGGCATTCAATCCGAAACCTTTTCCGATATCGTTCGAGTAAAAGCTCATCTGAAACGCTAGAAATCACAATGACCCTTTCGCCTTCTGGACTCAAGGTAGCCTGAGTCCACACAGGAAGGCCTGCAAGCAGCACATCATGGACCACCTCGCTGACTTCGCTGGACCTGAGATCTTCAAACCAAACTTTGGCCTGAATATCGTCCAGGTGCATGTTTTCTCGAATACGGAGAGTAAAAGGGACCTCGTGTTCGACCAGGAAAGTCAGCCAGGGTTCCCCGATGAATTCCCGGTCGGCCAGCAGCATGCCGATGCGTTCTATGGGCAGCATGTGGAAGAGCGCTTCCAGTAGGTCCACGCGAGCTTTGGTGCTGGAGTTTCCTGAGTGATTTAACGTTGTCCAGCACAGTGGTAAAGCTGTGTTAGTGGAAGGCTGAAGGACGGCCAACATTAAAATGTTGATTGGTGTTTGGCCCAGGTCCCAATTGGTACGGTCAAGAATGAAGGTAAGCTTTTCGTTGTCTGGCAAGCTGTTCAGCAGATAAGTTGCAGTATGGTGCTGGCTGAGAGGGTGGGTAGAGAAGAAACGTTCGACCCGTCTTAACTTAGAGGGATTCTGGGCTTCTCCTGGGAGGCGATCAGCGATACTCTGCTGGATGACGTGTTTACCCTCTAAAGTGGCTTGCAAGACGTGACCGAGGGTATCGAGGTGGTTCTTACGGTAGGGAAAGTGTTCCCTGAGGGGCCGGGTTAGGGTATGCTGGT
This sequence comes from Deinococcus cellulosilyticus NBRC 106333 = KACC 11606, assembly GCF_007990775.1. NCBI lineage: Bacteria > Thermotogati > Deinococcota > Deinococci > Deinococcales > Deinococcaceae > Deinococcus > Deinococcus cellulosilyticus. Next base: position 1,072 of record NZ_BJXB01000087.1, read on the forward strand.
TGCTGCCAGACGGGGTGTAACTCATAGCAGATTTACTGTACCAGTCTGGCTTTCTTACGCCTCAAACAAACTGTCGGGTACTCA
>NZ_BJXB01000088.1 GCF_007990775.1 Deinococcus cellulosilyticus NBRC 106333 = KACC 11606
CTAAGTACAGGACAAAATTTTGATGGCAGGGACGTAAAAGCGCCGCTGGGTTAGGACTCTGATCAGATGTCCCAGTCCTAACCGGAACACACTCTGGCCCTTCCTGCCATGCCTTTTGACCCTAATCGGCTTTTTCTGGTGTTCCCATTCCCCCACCATGTACGCCCACACAAAGGCAATCCCCACCAGGGTCATCAGAGTCGACAGTCGTTCTGGACGGGTGAGGTGCGTGTCCTCAAAGCGAAAACCCGTTTCCTTGACTGCCGAGAAAAAACATTCGATTTCCCACCTCTTCTTGTATTTTTTTAGCGTGTCACGGGCAGAAAAGTCACTGGCCACCAGGATTCTTTTCCCTTCAGGCGTCCTGGCACCCACCACCTGCATTTTCGACCCAAAGACGGTCATTTTGCGGTACAGCGAGTAGGTGACATGGGCTTCAGTGCGCTTGAACCACATCCAGGCTGGGATTCCACCGACACGGTCGGTGTCCCGAATGCGAATGCAGCGCTTGATGCCCAGTGTCCTGAGTTCGCTAAACCACTGTTCCCCAATGAATTCTCGGTCTGCCAGCAGGCCCTGAATCCGGGAGACCGGTAAGGCTTCGACCAGCTGCTGAATCAACTCGATTCTAGCGGTCTGATGGCTATTTCCTGCGTGTGGGAGGAGTTGCCAGATCAAAGGAAAGGCGATGCCGTCTCGGACGGTAGCGATGACCAGAAAGTTGATGTGGTTCTTGCCAAACTGCCAATTGGTACGGTCCATGGTCAGGAGGAGCGGCTGGTCTTTGAAGAACTGGAGGACGAAGGTCAAGTACAGGTGGTGTGGGAAGGTGAAATCGCTGATGAAACGCCGGATGCGTTTGTAGTTAGACTCGCTGGAGGCGTTTTTTTTCGACTGGAAGCGCTGAGAGACTTTGACCAGATTGACGGTTTCAGCCTGAATCAGAGCGATCAGGAAGGCTGCCAGGAAGTAGAGGCGGGCCTGGTTGAGGGGAAAGGCTTCACGCAGGGTGCGGATCAAGGTAGAATGCATGGGGACTGACTCCTGGGGTGGTTTCTAAGCAAAAACACCGTACAGGACGCAGTCCCTTTTTTCTAGCCTATTTTTGTCCCGTACTCA
>NZ_BJXB01000089.1 GCF_007990775.1 Deinococcus cellulosilyticus NBRC 106333 = KACC 11606
TTCTCTAGGGGACAAAAGCTAGCTGAATAAAAAAGTCGGCTCTGGTACAGTGTTTTTGTCTATGAAACACAGCCCGAACCGACCTCCCTACGATACCCTGAAACAGCACCTCAGGCAACACCTGTGCTTTGATCCCAGACGCCTCGATGTGCTCATTGCCCTGATCTTCGCTGTGATCCAGTCCCGCAGTGTGGTGCTCTTCCAGTTGGTCTCCCATGTCCAGCTCCCAGCTCAGGTCAAAAGTCGCTACAAACGCCTCAAACGTTTTGTGCAATTCCCCCTCCCAGACACCTGCATCGCTCAAGTGGTCCTGACCTTGCTCCCCAAAGGCAAAATCTATCTGGTCCTCGACCGTACCCACTGGAAACTTGGGGAAAAAGACATCAACCTCCTGCTCGTTAGCGCAATCTGGAAAACTTTCGCCTTCCCACTGTGCTGGACGGTCTTTGATGAAAGTGGTAACAGTGACCAGCAAGACCGCATCACCCTGGTCTCTCGTCTGCTTCCTCTGCTGAAAGACCATGAAGTGGCAGGACTGCTGGCGGATCGAGAATTTATCGGACGTGACTGGTTTGTCTTCCTGAGGCAGCACCACATCCCCCCTTTCATTCGCCTGAAAGCCGACACCCGCGTGAACGGGGTGCCCATCTGGTGCTGCTTTAAGAAACTCCAGCCTGGAGAATCCCGCTACTGGCACCGAAAAATGCGGGTTTATGGGGTAACGTGTCGAGTGCTGGCCTCCAAATCCCTCAAGGGAGAGCTGCTTTTTCTGGCCTATGCGGGAAGACATGAGTTAGCCCTCAAGACTTACCGACTTCGCTGGAACGCGGAAAATCTGCACTCAGCCCTGAAAACCAGAGGGTTTCATCTGGAAGATTCCGGGCTTCATTTTCCTGAGCGGGTGTCAACGTTACTGGGGGTGTTGAGTCTGACGTTTGTGTGGTGCTGCGTGTGTGGGGAATTTCAGGCCGTCAGGGAGCCTCCAGTGGTCCTCAAGCATGGGTATGCTCTTCCGTCTGGGGTTGGATACGTTGCAGGAAGCTTTATTTCGTTCAAGTTTTCATGCTTCAGGCTTTCTGGAACAGCTTCTAGCCTGTTTTGTCCCCTAGAG
>NZ_BJXB01000090.1 GCF_007990775.1 Deinococcus cellulosilyticus NBRC 106333 = KACC 11606
GGTCACGTGGACCACGGTAAAACCACCCTCACCGCCGCGATCACCTTTACCGCAGCCGCAGCTGACCCCACCGTGGAAAAGCTCGCCTACGACCAGATCGACAAGGCCCCCGAGGAAAAAGCCCGTGGCATCACCATCAACACCGCTCACGTGGAGTACAACACCCCCGCACGCCACTACTCCCACGTGGACTGCCCCGGTCACGCTGACTACGTCAAAAACATGATCACCGGAGCAGCTCAAATGGACGGCGCCATCCTCGTCGTCTCCGCCGCCGACGGCCCCATGCCCCAGACCCGCGAACACATCCTGCTCGCCCGTCAGGTCGGTGTGCCCTACATCGTCGTGTTCATGAACAAGTGCGACATGGTCGACGACGCTGAACTCCAGGAACTCGTCGAAATGGAAATCCGCGAGCTCTTGAGCCGTTACGAATTCCCTGGCGACGACATCCCCGTCATCAAAGGTTCCGCCCTGCAGGCCCTCGAAGCTGTTCAGGCCAACAACAAAATTGGTCGCGGCGAAAACGAGTGGGTTGACCGCATCTGGGAACTCCTCGACGCCGTGGACAGCTACATCCCCACCCCCGAGCGTGCCGTGGACAAACCCTTCCTGATGCCCGTCGAAGACGTGTTCACCATCACCGGACGTGGCACCGTCGCCACCGGACGTGTGGAGCGCGGCATCTGCAAAGTCGGCGATGAAGTGGAAATCGTGGGTCTGCGCGACACCAAGAAAACCACCGTCACCGGCGTGGAAATGCACCGCAAGCTGCTCGACCAGGGCATCGCAGGCGACAACGTCGGCGTGCTGCTGCGTGGTGTGGCCCGTGATGACATCGAGCGTGGTCAGGTGCTGGCCAAGCCCGGTTCCATCAAGCCCCACACCAAGTTCCTGGGCAGCGTGTACATCCTTTCTAAAGAGGAAGGTGGCCGTCACAGCGCGTTCTTCGGTGGTTACCGTCCCCAGTTCTACTTCCGCACCACCGACGTGACCGGCGTGATCTCCCTGCCCGAGGGCGTGGAAATGGTGATGCCCGGTGACAACATCGAGCTGACCGTGGACCTGATCAAGCCCATCGCCATGGAAGAAGGTCTGCG
>NZ_BJXB01000091.1 GCF_007990775.1 Deinococcus cellulosilyticus NBRC 106333 = KACC 11606
ACTGACCTGAGCAGAACTTTGCTAAATTGAGGATATGATCTGGCGGCCTCAGAAACTCACCCGCAAGCAGCTGGAAGAACGCCGTATGGAAGCTGTTCGCCGCTTTCAGCAACCTGGACACGTGCAAGACGAAATAGCGCGTGATCTGGGTGTCAGTAAGACCACCGTTTCCCTCTGGAAAAAACGCTGGCGAGAACAAGGCGCAGAAGGCCTCAAAGCCACCGTGGGAGGTGGCCCACCGCCCAGAACCTTTGACGTGCAGCGATTTGAGGAAGATTTGGCAAAGGGGGCCAAGCACTTTAACTATCCCACCGATGGCTGGAGTACCCGGCGCATCACAGAAATGCTCTATCTCACCCAGGACGTGAAATTTCACTCGCAACACATGCGTAGAATCCTGCATCAACTGGGCTACAGTCATCAGAAGGTGGCTGTTCAGTCGAGAGAGCGCAACCAAGAGTTGATTGACACCTGGGTAAAAAGCACCTTGCCAGACATCAAAAAAAAAGCTAAAGGAGGAAAAAGCCACCCTGGTGGTGGTCGATGAGGTCGGATCAAGTTTGAAGACCCTCAAAGGTTATACCTGGGCCCACTGTGGCAAAACGCCAGTGATGCCCACCCACGGTCACTGGGAAAACCTCTCGATCATTGGGGGCATGACACCCTGTGGCAAGGTCTACCAGCAAAGCTACCCTCATGCGATTCGGGCGGTGCAGGTGGTGAAGTTCTTCAGGCATCTTCTGCGCCACCTGGAGGGTCCTCTGGTCGTGCTGCTGGACAATGCCAGAATCCACCGGGCGAAAATGGTGCAGGAATTCTTGAAAAGTGAATCTGGGAAACGGATCACGGTGTTTCACACGCCACCCTATGCGCCGGAGTTTAACCCGATTGAGTGGTTGTGGTCGTGGATGAAACGAACCAGAATTCAGAACCTGTGTCCCAAGAACCTGTCAGAGCTCAAAAAGGCCTGGCTGCTGGGTTTTCGTCACGTCCGCAGCAAACCAGACCTGGTGCCATCTTTTTTTCGGGCTTCCAGTTTAGGTGAGATCAGCTGAGGTCAGTAA
>NZ_BJXB01000092.1 GCF_007990775.1 Deinococcus cellulosilyticus NBRC 106333 = KACC 11606
TGCCGTTTAGGGGTGGCTGGGAGGGCAAACCTGTGCTAAGTTTGGGGGTTGACTCTCCGCTCCAGGCATGAAAAAAGGGACAGGTGTCTACTCCATGTCCCAACCTCACTTTACTGCCCCTCAGGGATGCTGTAAAGCAGCTACAAACCCAACTTCAGCCCCTGATCCCCAAGAAATACTGTTTCCCACACGAAAAAGCCAGCGATGACCTGCTCTGTGCCCTGGAGGTGTTCCGCCTGCTGAACAAGCACCCCTACCGCAAAACTTGGTTTGATTTCGTTCGGCTGAATTTTTTCACTGCTTTGCCCAGTTACACGCAGATCTATTTGCGTCTAGAACGGCTTGGATCAGCCATTGAATCATACGTTGGCAGGCCAGAGAAGCAGGAGATGGTGATCATCGATTCGATGCCTCTACCGGTTTGTCGTCCCAAACGGAGCTTATCCGCCAAAGTTAGATTTGCCTCCCTGGGCTTTTCCACCCAGGGCAAAGTGTATGGCTTTAAGTGCCATGTCTGGCTGTCCCCAGAAGGCCAGTTTGTGCAGCATGTGGTTTTGCCTGCCAATGAGCATGATTTTACCGGTGCCAAGAAGCTCAATGGGCGGTGGGCAGACTTTGGCTGTCCGAAAATCATCGGGGATAAGGCTTACGTGTCGCCAGGGATCATCACTCCACCGAAGAAAAATGCGACAGGGGTGGATGTGCGTTGGAAGCCAGAGTACGGGAAGCTCCGGGTAAGCATTGAGCGAGCTTTTTCATGGGTGGTGCGCGTGGGGCTCAGAAGCAGCCAGGTGAAGACGCTCAGGACGCTGAAAACCCGACTGGCGTTTGCTTTTCTAGCACACAACCTCAGATTTGGACACCCCTAAACGGCATA
>NZ_BJXB01000093.1 GCF_007990775.1 Deinococcus cellulosilyticus NBRC 106333 = KACC 11606
TTTCTGGCAGTACAGCACAACGTCACTGGTATCAAAACTGATGAGCTGAAACATGAATTCTCCAGCAGTGTTTGGGGTCTGCAGGATGGTGGTGACCTGCACGTTCTTCACGCTGGTGAACCCTGCAGGGAGCGCCAGTGTGTAACTGCCCTCTGCGTTCACGAACGCTGCCTGGTCCACCCAGGCTTCCATTTCTCCATTGCTTCTCTTCACATACCGGATTCCTCCACTGTCATAGATGGGTCCTCCAGGCTCTCCAGGGGTGGCGCTGATGCCTCCCAGAGCATCAGCAATGGCATCGGTCATCTGGCCCAGGTTCACGGCATGCCCTTCTGCTGTGGCGTTGGGAATGGTCAGGTGACCTGAAAGGGTGAAGTTTCCAGAGGTCTTCACTGCTGTGGTGTTGAGGGCCACGGTGTTGTTCAACACGCGTTGAATGGCGGCCTCGATGTCCGCGATGGATTTGGTCTGGTTTCCCAGCGGGAAGTTTGGGATGGTGACGCTGAAACTGTTGGTTCCTGTGAGGGTCTTGTAAGCCATGTTTTTTCCTTTCTGGACGTGCTAGAATTGAATGAAAGACCCATCCCAGGGTTCACCATCGTCCCAGGTCAGGCCGTCATCCCAGATGTCGCCTGAGAGCATGTAAAACACGTCTCTGAGCTTGGCGTGGGCGGGTTTCACTTGATTGATCAGGGCTCGGATGCGTTGCTGCTCGTTGGCGGTCATCTCTGCATCCCAGTTGGTGCCGTCATTCCAGGTCAGACCGTCATCCCAGGCGGAGGTCGTGAACCGGG
>NZ_BJXB01000094.1 GCF_007990775.1 Deinococcus cellulosilyticus NBRC 106333 = KACC 11606
GCTCCCACCCTGACTGTCAGTGGGCCCAGCGAGAATGCGGTGATCGCAACTTCGAGTGTGGAAGTGAGTGGAACCATCACCGATGACTTCAAGGTTGCCTCCGCCAGTTACACGCTCAACGGGGGACCTGCCCAGAGCATCACCGTCAACAAAAACGGCAGCTTCAAAATCAACCTCACAGGCCTCACCGAACAGGCCTACACCCTGGTGATCACCGCCCGGGATGCCGCAGGCAACGAGAAGAGCTTCACGGTGCACTTCACGGTGCAGTTCGCAGATGTGACGGCCCCCAGCATCACCGTGACGGCCCCCACCGAGGGAGCAACGGTGACGGGCACCTCAACAGCGATCACCGGAAAAATCACAGACAACCGTGCGGTGCAGTCGGCGAGCATCTCGGTCAATGGAGGAGCTGCACAACCGTTGACGCTGGGGGCAGATGGGTCGTTCAGCTTCACGCAGAACAACCTGAACGATGGGAATTACAGTGTGAGCATCACAGCGAAGGACACCTCAGGGAACGAGAAGACGGTGACGTCGAGCTTCAAGGTGGTGCTGCCAGACCTGTTTGAGCCGAACAACACGTTTGATCAGGCGACGGTGCTGGTGGCGGGTCAGACGACAGGCAAGGCGATCATTGATGGTTCGGACAGGGATGTGGACTGGTACAAATTTGAAGGGAAAGCCGGGCAGCAGGTGAAGATTGAGGTCCTCACCCAGA
>NZ_BJXB01000095.1 GCF_007990775.1 Deinococcus cellulosilyticus NBRC 106333 = KACC 11606
ATGACGATTAAAGCAGTGCAAACCCAGCAGCACGTGAGGCGCACCCCGGTGCTGCAACTGATCGGCTTCTACCTGCTCCTGGCGATCATCGCCATCTACCTGCTGTTCCCCTTCGTGTGGGCGGTGATCACCAGCCTGAAAAAAGCCAGTGACATCTTCCTCCCCCCCGCCCAGTTCCTCGCCGCCGAGTGGACCCTGCAGAACTACGTCGGGGTCTTCCAGTACCCTGCCTTCAGCAAGGGGCTGGGCATGAGTGTCATCGTCGCGGTCGGCAGTGTGCTGATCTCCCTGCTGATTGGGGCCTTCGCCGCCTATGCGCTGGGCAAATTCCGCTTCAAGGGCAAGTCGGTGATCATGTACATCATCCTTGCGGTGTCCATGTTCCCCCAGATCGCTGTGCTTTCGGGCCTGTTCACCCTGATCCGGCAGTTCAACATGTACAACTCTCCCACCGGCTTGATTTTCAGTTACCTGATTTTCACCATTCCATTTTCGGTGTGGGTGTTGACCAGTTTCGTGCGGGAGATCCCCAACGAACTGGAAGAGGCCGCGATGGTGGACGGTGCGAGCCCTTTGCAGACCCTGTTCAAAGTGCTGTTGCCGGTGATGGGTCCTGCCCTGGTGACCACGGGATTGCTGGCGTTCATCAATGCCTGGAACGAGTATTTGTTCGCTCTGAC
>NZ_BJXB01000096.1 GCF_007990775.1 Deinococcus cellulosilyticus NBRC 106333 = KACC 11606
GCATGACGTTCTACCGCAAGGACCTGTTCCAGCAGGCCGGACTGAAAATGCCCGTCAAACCCACCTGGACGCAGATCGAGCGTTTCGCCAGAGCCCTGCACAAACCCGACAAGGGCCAGTACGGCATCTGCCTCAGAGGCCTCCCCGGCTGGGGTGAAAACATGGCCGTCTTCGGCACGGTGGTCAACACCTTCGGGGGCCGCTGGTTCGACATGAACTGGAACGCCCAGGTCAACAGTGCCGCCTGGAAGCGAGCCATGACCTTCTACACCGGCCTGATCAAGAAGTACGGCCCTCCCGGGGTGACCTCCAACGGCTTCACCGAGAACCTGACGTTGTTCTCTCAGGGCAAGTGCGGGATGTGGATTGATGCCACGGTGGCTGCAGGGTTCGTGACCGACCCGGCACAGAGCAAGGTGGTGAACAGTGTGGGCTTTGCCAACAGCCCGACCGGACCGGGAACCCCGAGAGGGAGCAACTGGCTGTGGATCTGGTCGCTGGCGATTCCGAAGAGCACCACCCACGAGCAGGAAGCCTTCAAGTTCATCACCTGGGCCACCTCCAAGGAGTACATCCAGCTGGTCGCCAAAGAGAAAGGCAACTGGGGCGCTGTTCCTCCAGGCACCCG
>NZ_BJXB01000097.1 GCF_007990775.1 Deinococcus cellulosilyticus NBRC 106333 = KACC 11606
GGACTGCCAGGACAGGGCACCCAGTACCTGGACCACAACTCTGGCATTTACCCCACCATGGACAGCCTGACCGCACAGCAGGCCTCTTACTCCTGGAATGGGATTCCCAGCATTGCCAGCCACATCCGCCACATGAAGTTCCACCTGAATGTGGTGGTGGAATGGATGCAGGGACAGCAGCACAAACGGGACTGGCTGGCCAGCTTCAAACCTTATGAAGTCACGGAGGAAGAATGGCAGCAACTCAAAACAGACTTTGAAGAGACCCGCAGGGCCTTCTTTGAGCAGGTTTCAAAGCTCTCCGAAGAAGAGGTTCTGGAAGACATGGGCCACGGGACCGTGGCCCACCTGGCGTACCACCTGGGGGCCATCCGGCAGTTGATGCATCTGGTGCCGAAAGAAGTGCAGGACGTTTAAAAGGCCGAGGGCCAGGGGCTGAGCGACCAGTGCGACATGGGCTGCCCCGCAAGCACATATTCAGGTCAAGAAGGGCCGAGGGCAAAAAGCGAAGCTGATGCTTAAGCTTTCAGCATGGGTTGACAGTCCAGCGTCACTGCATCACGATGCTCTCGGCTCTCGGCTCTCGGCTCTCGGCTCTCGGCTCTC